>JBPYDX010000106.1:0-9652 GCA_051986115.1 Candidatus Eremiobacteraceae bacterium | reverse complement strand
GACTTCGAAAGCGATCTCGGATTCTACGGGTCGTTCATGTACTATCCAAACATCAAGGGTACGTACACGGTGACCTCGGGTCCGAACGCTGGGCGCTCGTTCTACCAGCAGTACTCGCTCTATCGTTATGATATCGGACTGCGTTACGGTAAGTCGGTTTACCTTATTGTCGGTTACAATGGTGACCGCTTCCTCGTGAAACAAAATGCTCCGGTATCGCAGACGCACTCGGGTCCGTACGCGGGTCTGGGCTTCCACTTCTAAGACAACAACCAGCGTCTGTTAGAGACGATGCAGAGCCCGGCGACAGCCGGGCTCTTCGTTTTGTGTCCCCTACCGTGGGCATATTTTTTGTTGCAACGGTGGGAAAAATTAGCGGGAACGCAAACGACTCGCTAGATTAACAACAATTTACGAGGAGAGCATCTTGAAGCACCCATCGTTCGCGGCATTTGCCGCGTTGTTGATCGTCGTTTCCGCGTTCGCAGTCGCGGATAGCAGGCAGGCGCTCGCAGGCGATGCCACTCCTAGTTTCGGCAGCCCGCCATCAGGCGATATTCCGATTCTCTTTAACGATCGACACGTGTACGCTAGGCCTGACACTCTGCGCCAAGGCCGCGTGCTCGCAGCGCTTATCAAAAATGGCACGCTGCTAGTGCCGTTGCGCAGCATGTTCGAGCAAATGGGTGCTACAGTTTCCTACAACGCTGCGAGCAAATCGGTTACCGCGACCAAACCTGGATCGCAGGTACAGGTAACGCTTGGCAAGAGCGAAGTGATTATCAACGGCGAGTCGCGACCGCTCGATGTGCCGCCCATGATGTATAAGGGGGCGCTGCTTGTTCCTATACGAGTCATCTCAGAGGCGCTCGGCGCGTATGTACAATGGGTGCCCGAGCAGCGTCTCGCAGTCGTGCGCTACATTCCGCCCACACCCGTGCCAACACCCGTACCGACGCCGGTTCCAACTGTGGCTCCGACACCCACACCGACGCCGACGCGCGCACCGATTGGATTTATTCAGGGCGGCGTGGCAAGCGATTTAGTTGCCAACCAGTACGCGCCAAATTTGCACTCCAAAAGTTTAACGTTTAATGGCGAGGTCGGACTATATTTTGGTCCTGTAACGCTGGCTGGCAGATACCGCAACGACAAATATCCATCGACCACTAACTTCCAAGGTCCCAGCGGCAACTTCGAAACACAATTTAACACGATCGATAACGGTACCGCGACAACGCCAATCTTCATTGCACGTCAATCGACAATTGAGGGACGTGCCGAGTACGAGGTACTTAAACCCCGGATTAACATTGGCCTCAGCTATCTCACGACCTACACGAACTATGGAGACCCAAGACTCACAGGGGGCGGCATCGGCATCGAAAAAACGCCAGACCCAACGAACACATTTGGTTTCTATGGGTCGTTCTTCTATTTCCCCACCATGCAGGGTACGTACTCAGCAACCGCTGGACCTAATAACGGGACCTCGTACAACCAAAAATTTCAGATTATGACGTTTGACGTTGGCCTCAATTACGGCAAGACGATTTACGGTATTATCGGCTACTCAGGCGATCGTTACACAGCAAAGATGAATGCGCCCATCTCGCAAAGCCACGCGGGACCGTACATCGGGCTTGGCTACAAATTCTAAACTGGAGGAAATGAGCTTGAAGCATCTGAGTGTCGCACTCGCCGCAATCGTATCGCTCTTGATGGTCACAACGTCGGCTAGTCTTGCGCAGCCTTCGCCCACTCCCGCTGCCTCAGCGCCCGCAAGCGCCTCGCCTGCTCCGACGATGGTTTCACCGACTCCATTGCCGTCGTCGCAAGCAACGCCGCCAGTTCCGCAAACGCCAGTGCCAACGGCGCCAACGCTGCCACCCATGGAGTTTGGAAACCCGCCGTCTGGCGAAATTCCCATTCTCTATAACGACCGCCACGTCTATGCTAGGCCCGATACTTTGCGTCAGGGACGCGTGCTCGCGGCGTTAGTCAAAAACGGCGCGCTGCTCGTGCCGCTGCGCAGCATGTTCGAACAAATGGGATCGACCGTTTCGTATGATGCCGCAAGCAAGTCTGTGACGGCGAGCAAACCAGGTTCCCAAGTTCAGGTGACGCTTGGCAAAAGCGAAGTTGTGATCAACGGCGAGACTCGTCCGCTCGATGTACCGCCTATAATGTACAAAGGCGTCTTGCTCGTGCCCATCCGCGTTATCTCGGAAGCACTCGGAGCGTACGTGCAGTGGGTTCCCCAGCAGCGCCTGGCGGTTGTCCGCTACATTCCTCCGACACCCGTGCCGACGCCACCGCCTGCCACGCCGGTCCCAACACCAGCTCCCACTCCATCACCGAAGCCGACAACATATCTTGGTTACATCGAGGGTGGTTACGCATTCAGCACTGTTTATAATAATTATGCGGCCGGCGGATCGGGCGGCAGTTACAAGGGCGCTTCCTACGTTGCGCAGGGTGCCTATCTTATCGATAGATTTGCTATCAAAGTCGACTGGCGCCAAGATCAGTTCAAGTCTGCTAATAACGCGCCGGACGCTGCGGGTAACCCGTTTACGACGTTCAACACGATCGACGGCGGCTCTTCAACGGTAGCCCAATTTTTGGGCCGCAACTCTACGCTGGATGGCCGCCTTGAATACCAGGTCGCCAAGCCGCACATCTATTTTGGCCTTGGATACATTCAAGCTTCCAATAACTACGGAGACCCGACCGTGACCGCCGGCGGCTTTGGTCTTGAAAAACTGCCGGACTTCACAGGTGGACTAGGCTGGTTTGGTTCTTTCTTCTGGTATCCGAACACCAGAGGCGTGTACACAATACCTACCGGCCCGACCGCTGGACTCAACTTCACGACGGCGTACGAGATCTATAAATATGACATCGGGATCAACTACAAGTTTGGAGATTCGCCGTTCTTCACGTATGCAGGTTTCAGCGGCGATAGATACACTCGTAAGCAAGCGTCACCATCTTCGCAGTCGCATTCAGGGCCGTATCTCGGCTTCGGCGTCAAGTTCTAGACGCTAGCGCCGGTTAACGACGTGCGGCGTTGACTTAAGCGCCGGCACTACAAATGGCTGCGGATCGTTGAATTCAGCGGCGCTTGGTGCAAGGTCCAAGTCGATCAAGCGCTGCGCTGCGTTACGCCCGTACCAAGTTTGTGGGTATTGCTGCGCAAGCAACTGCAAGAGTGCCCATGCATCGCGGTCGTATTGCGGGATGTCTTTGGAGAGAAGAAAGATCGAAAACTTCCACATGGCCGGCGGCAGCCACTTGTCATAGGGATAGCGATTGGCCCAGATCACAAGAGCGTCCTCAACCGCGGCGATGCGCTCGACTTGCAGTGGCAATGCAAGCGGTGAATTTCCTTCAACGGTCATATCGTAAATTGCGTTGCGCACGCCTAAATTGCTGAGCTTATAGGGACCGAAATATTCGTCGGCGGGAGCTTCGAGCGCAATGGGCCGTGCTACAACCGAAAACGTTGAGTCACTGGGCTCCTGATGATGCGCGCTGGGTGCAGCCAGTGCAAGAACAAGAAAAAGAAGCGGCCCCATCACGGGCCACTTCTTTCATTGCTGGATAGCTGACCTTTGCTTCGGGCGCAAAGGAAACGCTATTGTTTGGTTTGCTGCACGACGGCTACGGGAGCTACTTGCTCTTTGGTCTCTTTGTGAGCGAGAGCAGCCCAGTGCGATTTGGGGAACTGGGTGAACAGCAATTGGCGGCAGCGATTTGCGGCGGCATCAGCCTCGCCGGTGTGCATTTCCCAAAAGACGTGCGACATGAAATAGGCGCGACCGGGGAGCCATGTGTCTTGCGGATACTTACGCGCCCAATCGTGCAGTGCGTCTTCAGCCCATTCAAGTCCCTGATAGTAATGGCCGGCGTTTGCCTGATCGTACTTTACGTGAAGGTTCGCATCGTGAATCGTGTTCTCGATACCGAGGGGACTCAGCTTCATTCTTCCAAAATATTCGTCAAGTGGCGCAACCTTGGGAGCTTGCGTTACGTGTGAAGCGGTGTGAGTAGATGGCTGGGTTGCAGCAATTGCAGCGCCGGAGCTCGCCATCGCAAGTGCGGCAAACGCAGAAAGCAAAATTCCATTTTTCATAACGTTAGTATATGAGAGCGACGCGAACTGGACGAGTGCGCGGTATCACGGTTCGAGTCGCTTGCGCACAACTCGCAGCTAGGCCGGTGCTGGAGGCAGCGCAATCATTAGCTGATATTGTGCGCTGCATCCGCTCGGCAAAGCGGGCTCAAGCCGATATCGTCGTGCTGCCCGAGTGCAGCTATCCCGGCTACGTGCTGGTCGACGGTAACCCGTATGCAAAAAAGATCCCCACCGCACAAAGCGCACTTATCACCATCGCGCGTGAAGCGCGGCGACTTGAACTCGCAGTTGCAGTTGGCATTGCCCGTCATGACGCGCGTGGGCGCCTGCGCAACGAAGCGGTCTTCATCGACCGCCGCGGCGAGCAAGTTGGCGCCTACGCCAAGAGCCGATTATGGAACTTCGACCAGCGCTGGTTTGCTGCAGGCGACGAGCTGGCTGCACTTGAGACGGAATTCGGCACGCTTGCGATGATGATTTGTGCTGACGGTCGCAATCCCGAAATCGCCCGAACACTTGTCGCCCAGGGCGCGTGGATGATTTTGGATCCTACCGCCTGGGTGGGCTTTGGCCCAACCTACAACGAGCTTCGCAACGTGCAAGCTGACTACGCGCTTAGGGTGCGTGCCTTCGAAAATGGCGTGTGGATCGCGGCCGCTGACAAATGTGGGTCGGAGTTAGGAGCTGTTCATTATGCTGGGCGAAGCCAAATTATCGCTCCTGATGGTCAGGTCGTCGCGCTTGCAGGTGCTGCGAAACCGCAATTGATTGTTGCCGACGTGCGCCAAGCAAAACCAAAACCAGTTGTCGTCGCGTTGAGTGCTCGCGATCGAGCGACGCTGCGTTCTCAAAGGTCTCAAGCGTTAACAAATGGCCGCATACCGCCGCGACTTTGGCTTGGCATGTACCAGAGCGAACCGGGCGTAACCGATGATAGACTGGCCCTTGCCGCTCTTGAGGCGCAAGCTGCTCACGCGATAATCCGCAGCGGCGCAACGGTCGTTGCGACTGAGCGTGCGCTGCGTGGCGCGCGTGGTTTGCGCTGGGCGATCCTCACCGGAAAGGATATGCTCGCGCCCGAGCCCGCGCGTGCTCAAGCATTGCGTGGCGCAGATCTCGTTGTCTGGATGCAACCGCCGAAGCGGTTGCCCTTGCTGTTGGCGATTGCGCGCACACGCGCCATGGAAAATCGCACGTACGTGGCGTTGTGTACGCAGAGCGAAGAGCCCGTTGCGGCATGTCTCATCGGTCCCGACGGTACTGTTATCGCGAGCGCCATTGCCGGCATACCGAGCGGCTTTGTGGCAGCCATCGACACGCTAAGCGCCCGACGCAAAGAAGTCGTGCCAGGCACGCAGACATTTGCCGACCGCACGCCGTCGCTTTATCAATGGCTCTCGCGCACATGAGCAAAGTTTCGTTGATCGTAATCGCCGCAGCACTGATCGTCGCCGTGGCAGTTTTTGAAGGATCGGCTAGGCAAAACCCGCTTGGATCGTTTCAGCCAAAATTTGAGCTCATGCCGAAAAGCGCGGCTGTCTTTCGCGGAAACAGTCTTCAGTTTCACACTACACTGGTCGGCAGCCCGCAGCTTGGCGCGGTCCAATGGTCTGTCATCGGCCAGGGATCGATCGATCAAAACGGTCTCTATCACGCTCCGGACGCCATTGGCACGGCTGACATTGTGGCCAGCGCCGGCAATGGCATCACCGACTCGGCAACCGTTGCAACCGTTGCACCCCCGGGGCTCAAGCGGCCTTTGCTGCTTTCGACGTGTTATGAAGATGGAACGATGAACGTCCACGATGCAAGCTCGTTGTCACCCGTTGGAGGCTTGAGCGTTGGGGGACGAGCAGCCGGAATCGCCGTTGATGATGCTTCACACGTCGCAGTTTTTGCAGTTGACACCCAAGTAGTGGCCGTCAACCTTACGACCATGCTGTGGCGCGCTTCGAGCTCAGTGCCGAATGCGCGCTTTTCTGAAGTTGCACGGCTTGCCTACGGATATTTTGGGACAACAGATAATTTGGCCAACGCGGGTCAACGCGGCGTTCGCATCTTTCGCGTTAACCGTAATGGCGTGCCAGAATTCGTCTCAGCAAGCGTCGCCGGTGATACGCCGGAAGGTATCGCTGCGGCCGATAGTGGGCGAACATTTTTTGTGACCAACATTAACAGCAACTCGGTCATGCGCTTTGCGCTGGCACGCGATGGGCACGCTAAGCTGACGGGCGTTGCTAACACGGCCGCTCGACCCTTTGGTGTAGCCGTCGATGGACCGCGCAATGAACTCTTCGTCGCCGACAATGACACCCCAACGCTCAGTGGCGCACGCGCGAATCCTGGCCTCGAACGATTTTCCCTTCCGAGCATGAAGCGTCTTGGCACGGTTTTCAGCACCGGCAGCAAAGCCTCGCTGCCGCTTGGAGTCGCAGTCGATCAGACGCTCGCGCGCCTCTTTGTGACGAACGAAGGCGAGGCAAACGTTGTGGTGTTTGCTCTGCCTTCAATGCGGCGGATAGCAACCTTGACCGCCGGGTTGACGCCCTGGCTTCCCGCAATCGACGAGCATGCCCATCGCTTGTACGTTCCAAATGCCCGCGCCAATTCAATCAGCATTTTCGACACGCGCAGCCTGCGCACGGTTGACGCCGGGTTGAGCACATGCGCCTATCCCACTGGCGTGTCAGTTGCAAACCCGCAAGCAGGGCACAGATCATGATGCGCGCACTCTACGCCACCAAAACCGATGGTGAAAACCCGCAGGCTAACTTCGAGATCGGACAACGGCCAGTTCCAGTTCCTGGGCGCGGTGAAGTGCGCATTCGTATGCGCGCTGCAACGGTCAATCGCCACGATCTCTTTACGTTGCGCGGCATCGTCGGCTACCCCATAACCTTACCTCGCATCTTAGGCTGCGATGGTGCGGGTGTGGTTGAGTCGTACGGGCCCGAGCGCCCCCAAAGCACTCCTGAACCGGGCAGTGATGTCGTGTTGTATCCCATTAGCAACTGCGGTTATTGCCGCGGTTGTCAACTTGGCGATTCGATGCTGTGCCGTACCTGGACGTTGTTGAGCGACGGACCTTTGGAAGGCACCTTCGCCGAATACGTCGTGCTGCCAGCGCATCACGCCGTTCCCAAGCCAGCTCTGCTTTCTGACGTCGAAGCGGCGGCTCTTTGCGTCAGCACCTTGACAGCTTACCGCATGCTGTTTGTAAAAGCAGCGCTGCGTCCGGGAGATAGCGTGCTGGTCCAAGGTGCTGGTGGCGGAGTGGGTACGGCAGCAATACAACTTGCTGCGGCAGCCGGCATATACGTGTTCGCATCGTCGACATCGCAAGCGAAGCTTGAAACCGCCAAGCGCCTCGGTGCGCACGAAATCGTGCTCGCTGGAAAGGACGCTGCAAAGACCATCATGCGCGCAACCGGAGGCGATGGTGTCGACGCAGTCATCGAAACAGTCGGCGAAGCGACCTGGGGTACGAGTTTGCGCTCGGTGCGCACCGGCGGTACTGTAGTGGTTGCCGGCGCAACGACCGGTCCAAATCCACCCGCAGACCTCGGGCGAATATTCTGGCGACAAATTCGAGTCCTAGGATCATCGATGGGCACGCTCGCGGAGTTTTTGTCATTGATACGTTTTGTCGAAAGTAAGTCGCTCAAACCAGTCATCGACTCGATCCACGAGCTCGAGCGCGCCCGCGAAGCATTTGAGCGGCTTGAACGCAATCAGCAGACTGGAAAAATCGGTCTCACGATTTAAATCTGCCACTCCCACGAATTCCAAAAATCGCTGACCGCAGGCGCCGGCTTAAAATTTCGCAAGTCCGCGTTGACGACGTCGATATTCGATCGCCAGACAATCGTGTGGAATGGAACCATCTGGGCGATGCGATGTTGGAGTGCGACGTAGTATGGGCGGCGCTGCGCGCGGCTGTAGTGAGCTTCACCCGCCAACTGCAAGCGCCCGATTTCCGGGTCAGCAAAAAACGTGTAGTTGGTACCGGCCGGGGGAATCGACTGCGGACCCATGGTGTTTGTATCGTCTGGATCCGGAACCGTATATTGCCACGCGTAGAGAGACAGGTCGAAGCGTCCGTGTGCTAAGATTCCGCCTTCACCGTACGTTCCAAACAGTAAATTCGCGGGGTAATTGTGGATGTCAAGCCTAATGCCGATAGCCGCCAAATCTTGCTGGATCAGCTCTTCTGCCTTGGCGCGCGATGTAACACCCGCGACTGTTGTGATGTCCAGTTGTAATGGCTGACCATTGCGCACCAACGCACCGTTGGAATCCCGGGTAAAGCCCGCCGACCGTAGTAGCGCCAACGCGCGCGCGGGATCGTGTGGATATGGCTGGACGCTTGCATCGTATGCCCAGCTCGTGGGCGGCGTATCTGCCATGCCAACCGGATCAAGCCCGTAGTAAACGTAGCTCGCGAGTTTGCGCCAATCGATGGCATAGGCAAGCGCACTGCGCACGCGTACGTCGTCAAGTGGGGGTTGGCGGCAATTGAAATCGACGTGCTCAAATGTCATGTTGGGGACATGGGTGACACGATAGCCTGACAGCGCGTTTGCGGTAGCGAATTGGGCCTCAGGCGCGTCATAGTACAGATCGAGATCGTGGGCCAAGATGTCCGTCAGTAGTGTGTTCTGATTTGGAATGATGCGGTATTGGATTTCAGAAAGTTTTGGTGCTCCGCGCCAATACAAGCGGTTCGCCCGCAAATCGAGCAACGATCCAGGCTCCCAACTGGCAACGACAAAGGGGCCGCTGCCTATCGGTTTGTTGTTGAAAGGGACGCGATTGAGGTCTGGATATTGTGCCAGCAAGTGTTTAGGGAGAATTGAACCGATGTTGCCGTTGCGCATAAACGTGCTGACAAATGATGCCAGCGGTGCTTTAAGATGGACGACGACCGTATATGGGTCAGGCGCGTCGACCGCTGCCACGTGATCACGGTCGTACGGGTAGCGGTAGCCAACATTATTGTTGGGGTTTACAATTTGTTCCCACGTATATTGCACATCGGCCGAGGTGAGCGGCGCGCCATCCTGCCAAAGCACACCCTTGCGCAAGTGGTAGACAATCGTCTTGCCATCTCGGCTAATGCCGCCGTTTTCCTGAGTCGGGACTTCTAGCGCAACGTCCGGCACCGGATTGCCATGGTCGTCGTAGTCAATGAGCCCGGAAAAAACCATTTGAGCGACGTCGGTGACAAAGGATTGCGTCGTTAGTAAGGGGTTGAGATTATCGAGGTCTTCGTACGAGCCGACGCGCAGGACTCCGTGAACCGTCCATGCATTCCCAGACGGCCCGCCCGTGCTCGTTTGAATTTTTGTGCACGCACTCAATGTTACAACACAAAGAACGACTGCAGCAACCCAAGTCCGTTTCATGCTTTTTTGACCCTGTGCAGAACACCACGCGCCATCACCGCGTGCACGTTGCGCAGCGCGCGTATATCGCGGCGCGGATCACTCTCAAGCAAAAGGACGTCCGCTG
>JBPYDX010000105.1:0-3855 GCA_051986115.1 Candidatus Eremiobacteraceae bacterium | reverse complement strand
ACTTGACTGAGTCGGCGCGACATCGGATCGGTAAACAATTGTGCCGTCGGCTTCTCCTAAGCTGACTTTGGCCAGGGCCGACTCGACGTCTTGCTCCTCGGAGACGACGTTTGCCAGGACCGCATTCGGGTAATTCTTGCCAAAGGCCGGATCGCGAGCCATGTTCTGTAATGTGATACGAGCATAACGCCCGCACGGCACAGCCTCAGCGCACAACACGATGTGCAGTCCGGGTGAGGCTAGGTCCTTGGCCGCCTGTATTTTTGAGGTGGTCGGGGTGGCAATGACCAAACTATTGCTGGCAAAAAGCACAGGATTACTGACGAGCTTTCCCTGCTGCGCAGCGTTCATCCACCGTTGATCTGCGCTTGCGAAGACATCTGCTGACGCGCCTTGGGAGAGTTGCGTCTCCAAAATCTGACTGCCGTTGAAATCAAAGCGAACGCTAACACCCGGGTGCGCGGCTTCAAAGCGCTTGCCAATCTCAGGAAAGGCGCCGTGCAGTGATGCAGCGGCAAAGACCGTTAAGACCTGTGTGGCCGCGAGAATAAGAGACCACATGACTGTGCCTACGACAGGCCTAAGCGTGATTCGCTGTGCGCGGCGCACAAGGTAGGCGTTCGCGAGGATTGTGGCTTGCTTATTCGCTGCGAGAGAACGAGCTGGGGCTTTGCGGAGTCGGGACTTTTGGCGGTACCGCCGCTTGCAGAGACTGTTCGATTCGCGCCAAGCCTTCGTCCCAAGCAGCCTCATCGCGATCCACTTTATAAATTGCGCTCAAGCCGTGAAGATAGGCAACGAGGGCTCGGGCGATGCTGCGGGCGTCGACCTGAGTACCGCGCTCGAGCGCGTACTCCGAGACTAACGCTTCAAAGCGGTCGATGAGAGCGTTCATGGCCCGGCGCAGCGGCTTAGCGAAGGGCTCGACATCGCCGAGCTCGGTGGCAAGGTTCCCCAGCTCATCGCCGTGGTTCTCGCGGCGGCGTTGGTTTGCAACGTGCTCGAGGTAGTCGTGCAGCCGCTGGCGCGGCGACTTCGACGGCGAGAACATCTCATCACCAGATGGACCGCTAAACCATTTCTCGATTTCGTTGATGATGGCGACGCCGAGTTCGTCTTTGCTGCGAAAGTAGTGGTAAAAATTTCCCTTACCGACGCCGGCGATCTCGAGCACGTTCTCAACACTCGTGCCTTTGAAGCCCTGACGATACACGACTTCGGCGGCGAGTTCAATGATGTGCTGTCGTCGATTAGCCACGCGCACTCAACCTAAGGGGCAGCACCGGATGGAAGATGCCACGGCACATCGCACACCGCCTTCGCAGACGCAGGCCAACCGGCCTTCCGCGCCAGCACACATTCGGGCCGAGGTCTAGCGCGCGTCGTACCCTATTTCCACCGTACGCAGTTTTTGCTCCACGTCGTCGGTTTGCGGAGTGACAGGTACACAACGATACACTTTCTTTGCAATATCCGGTGGGCCTAGTCCAGGTGGACGGTTGTCGGGCTGTGGTGTGATCGCGTCCACAACTGCCATTCCTTTGACGACCCTGCCAAAGACGGTGAAGGCGCGATCTAAATGCAGCTGCGGATTTTGCGTAATGTAGTATTGGCTGCCCGCTGAGTCAAGCACAGGAGCGTTGTTAACGTAGTCAAGGCCGTACGAGATGATTCCCGTCAGCTGCGCGATTGGATTGCGTTCTGATGGAATCGAGTAACCAGGCCCACCCTGGCCCGTATTCTTAGGATCACCACCTTGCACGACAAAACCGGGGATCACGCGAAAGAAAGCAAGCTTATTGTAAAATTTGCGATCGACGAGCGAGAGAAAATTATCGACGCTGTATGGCGCTTCGTCCGGAAAGAGCTCGATAACAATGACTCCCTTCCCTGTGACGATAGCAACTTGGGGGTGGTCACCAAATGGAGCGCTCGTTGGAACTGCCGCGGGTTCGTGCAGATCGCTGTCTGGTACTGCTGGCGCTTTGGTGTCAACTCGCGCTGGCTGGCCCAACAGGCCCAACGCGTGCTGCACTTCCACTCTCACCCGCCACGACGGATCGTTGGCTTGAACCCGCAGCGGAATAGCATATTGGCGATCGCCACTGCGACCTAGGCCAGCGACTGCAAACATGCGCACGAGTTCCATGTCATCGGTAAGCAACCGGCGCAACGTTGAACCAGACGAGCTAAAATAGGAACGGCCTAGCGCCCATGCTTCGCGCCAGCGTACTTCTGAATCGCGCTCAGAAAAAATGGCCGAGGAGAGCGCGGTGGCTGCCGATTGGCGATGCACCGCATCGATAAAGGGTGCGCCGGAAAACCCAGCTTCTCCCAATCCGACCGCAGCTTGTGCGCGCACGCTCGCATCGCCGTTGCCAAGCGCGCCGACCAAAACTTCGATAGCAAGATTTCCGCCTACCCTGCCAAGTGATTGCGCAGCGGCTGCCTCGACCTCTGGGGGATTGCGTCGCGTTGCCGATGCAAGCGTGCTGGCGGAATCAGCGGATCCAATCAGTCCCAATGAAAACGCTGCCATAGCGCGCTCGCCCGCGCTGCGATGCCCATCGCCCAGTATGCCGGTCAGCGTGGAATTAGCTGCCGGGTTATTCAGACGGCCGAGTGCAAGAATTGCGCGCGTTGCGACCGCCGGATCGTGGTCGTTGACGTAGGTGTCAAGCGCCGATGGTTGCGTCTTGCGGTCGCGTTCGAGCGCGCCGATAATCGCAAACGTGCTTTTGGGCGACGCACTCGGCGTTGGTGGAGCAAGCGGCGCCGGGGTTGTGATACCAAGTGCTTGCGGGCCGATAAGGGCAACGACCCAGCACAAGGCGGCTATAGAATAACAAACTGCCTTGGTCATGAAGCCATGGTACGCCGTGACGCTTGCGCTGGCCTTTAGTCGGCGGACCAGTAATCCTTGAGCGCTTTGCCGCGACTCGGATGGCGAAGTTTGCGCAGTGCTTTGGCCTCGATCTGGCGGAGGCGCTCGCGTGTCACGCCAAATTCCTGACCAACCTCTTCAAGCGTTCGTTGGTGCCCATCTTCCAAACCGAAGCGCAACACGAGTACTTTGCGCTCGCGTTCGGTAAGATTTTTGAGCACATCGCCCATTTTTTGCTTGAGCATCGTCACGGAAGCCGCTTCCGCGGGCGCCACCGCTTCCTGATCTTCGATGAAATCGCCCAAGTGGCTGTCTTCTTCTTCGCCGATGGGGGTTTCTAACGAAATCGGCTCTTGCGCGATCTTCATGACTTCACGCACTTTGTCGGGCGAAAGACTCATTTCTTTGGCAATCTCTTCGACCGAGGGATCGCGTCCAAGCTCTTGGAGCAACTGGCGTGAAATTTTGACGAGCCGATTGATTGTCTCAACCATGTGCACGGGAATTCGGATGGTGCGTGCCTGATCGGCGAGTGCGCGGGTGATCGCTTGGCGGATCCACCATGTCGCGTAGGTTGAAAACTTGTAGCCCTTCTTGTAGTCGAATTTCTCAACAGCTCGAATGAGACCGAGATTTCCTTCTTGGATGAGATCGAGAAAGAGCATGCCACGCCCGACATACTTTTTGGCAATGCTCACGACGAGGCGCAAATTCGCTTCGGTTAAATCTCGCTTCGCAGCATCTCCAGCTTCGATGACTGCCAGATTGGCTTGACCGCCATTGTGTCGCGCCCGTTCGCGCTCTTCTTCTGCGAGCTCGATTGCCTTGGCAAGCTCTTGTTCTTGCGCCATGCCAAGCAGTGGGACCCGGCCGATCTCTTTGAGGTACATCCGAACCGGGTCGTCAAGGGCGACACCGGGAACGAGCGTGAGGTCTTCGGGCGCCTCCTCAACCGCTTCCTCAGCTCCGTC
>JBPYDX010000104.1:0-9532 GCA_051986115.1 Candidatus Eremiobacteraceae bacterium | reverse complement strand
AACGGGAACCCGCTTCCCGCGGGTGAAACTGGATGCTCATTCTCACCCGAGAGTGTACCACCAGGCACCGGCGACGCACCAACAGGTTACACTGACGCGAACACCACGTCGACACTGGACCAGTATGGTGGATACGCGGTTGGGCCTGGTCCTAACGACGAGTTTGACATCAACACTGGAAATCCAGGGACAGGGAACGCCTCAAACTGCGAGATTCAGGCAAGCTACAATGGCAACGTGGTTGTTGATGACAACTGGACGATCACCTCGAATGCGACACCGGCGATCAAGCGGTTGATCATGCATCGCTTGCTTGCAAAGCCGCCGGTGAATGCACCTCACGGAGCTATCATTCCGGGAGCCTAAGATCTAGCAACATGGCCTGGACATAGACAGAGGAGGCCGCCCACTATGGGCGGCCTCTCATTTTATCTGCGCCTATGGCTTCGTGTTGCTTACGGAGTCCAAACCGTGCCGTCTACCCACACGACCTTAAGCGCTTCGCACGACGTTGTTTGCTTGCCGGCATACGTGACATCTTTGTAGAGACCGAAGTGGTGATCGATCGGTACGCCAGGTGCGATAGTGCCTACATCCGTCACCTTGCGATAGAACTTACTCTCAGCGTTGCGGTAGCCAACGCCAAAGGTGACGCTCTTCGCGTTTTTGGTGCCAGTATTGACGTAGCTAATCTGCGTGCCGCTTGCGTTCTTACTCAGTGGTTTCGGCTCGGTGATGAAACAATGATTAATATGAATCGGATTTGCGGCCGCGCGCGCTTGCGGAGCTTTGAAACTGACGACGGCTGTCGCTATAAGGACAACGGCCGCTAGAACAACGTAGGTAGCTCGCTGCATTTTTCCTTACCTTTCTGTCAGCGTTGTGGCTGCGCGCGACTTCGGGGCTCACAGTCTAGGGGCCTCGGCGCATCGCACCCAAAAAGCGTTTGTGCTAAACGAGCTCTCTGAGCTCCCGTTTGAGAACCTTGCCGGTGCCGCCCTTTGGTAATACGTCGACGAAAATGACACGCTTCGGCACCTTGAAATGGGCGAGCGCCTTGCGACAATGGTGGATAACCGTGGCTTCGTCCAAATCGTCACCTGGTTTTCGCACAACAAAGGCCACGGGTACTTCGCCCCAATGATGGTCGGCGACGCCAATGACGGCGCATTCGGCGACCGCAGGGTGCTGATAGATCGCCATCTCGACCTCGATTGACGCAACGTTCTCGCCACCGGTAATAATGATGTCTTTTTTCCGGTCGACTATGCTGAGGTAGCCCTCGCTGTCGATGGTGCCCATATCGCCGGTGTGAAACCACCCATCGGCGATGGCGCGTTCGGTCTCGTCAGGCAATTTCCAATAGCCTTTCGTCACGACGTTGCTGCGGACGCAAATTTCGCCAATAGCCTTGCCATCATGCAACAGCGGTTGACCATTATCATCGAGGATCTCAACTGTAACGCCGGGCATAGACAATCCAGCGTTGCTGCGAAGAGCAACGGACGCTTCGGGCGAGAGATCCAGTGTTGATTTGGGTTTTGCAGCGGAGAGAATCGGCGAGGTTTCTGTTAACCCGTAGCCACAGGTAACAAGGCAGTCCGGCAGCCGTTGACTCAGCTGGCGTACTACGTCTGGCGGAGCGGCGGCGCCGCCTAACTTGATGCGACGCAATGACGTCAGATCACGCGAACCAAACGTCTGCGCAGCGACAAGTGCTTGTGCCATAGTGGGTACTAGGAAGACGTGTGTGACTCGCTCGCGCTCGATTGTGGCCAACACTTCTTCGGGATCAAAACGCGCGAGCATAACGTGGCGGCCGCCGATTAGCGTGACGAAGTGGGGAGTACCCCAACCGTTGACATGAAACAGCGGAATTGAATGAAGTTGAACGGCGCCGTCATCGTAGCCACCCAAGCCCGCGAGCGCGTAGAAGGCGTGAAGGTACAAGTTACGGTGAGTTAAGACGACGCCTTTTGGGTGTGCGGTCGTTCCGCTCGTATAAAAAAGTTCTGCTGGGTCGTCTTCTGCGATCGAAGGAGGAACGAAATTATCGTTCGCGCTTGCGATGAGCGCCTCGTAATCTTGTCCCTTAACATCGATAGGCTTGTCAGGCGTGGCGCCCATGAGAATCACGTTGCGCAGCGCGGAGATCGTCGAACCCTTTGATGTAAGCAAGTGGGCCAAAGCGCGTTCCGCGACGATTGTATGGGCCTCGGCGTCGTTAAGAATGTAGGCTATGTCATCGGGCTTCAAACGTATGTTTATAGGTAATAAGATCGCGCCCATCTGTGGAGCGGCGTAGTAGCCCTCGAGCAAGCGGTGGCAGTTGAAGGAGAGGTATGCAACGACGTTGCCTTGCCGCACCCCAATGCTATGCAGTGCATTGGAGAGCCGGTCGATTCGATTGCCAAGCTGCGCATATGTCAAACGATCGTGTCCGCAAATAACCGCCGTCGCGTCGCCATACAACGTGCGAGCGCGGGTTAAGAACTCGGTAACAACCAGCGGAACGTTCACATGCAGCCTTTCATTCTCTGTTGGGTTCTTTCCGTCATGACAGGCGAAGCGCACGGGGTACCCCAATAGCCAGAAAATGGTTCGAGCAGCGCGACGGCCAGGCGTCAATATATTTGATGACTCAAGACCGTTGTGGCAGCACTTGTTGGTTTTCTTGGTGCCGCTGATGATCTCCAACATTTTGCAGTCCGCATCGCAAACGTTTAACGCCATCTTTATCGGTCGACTGCTGGGCGTGAACGCATTGGCCGCAGTGTCTGCTGTCTTTCCAATCGTCTTCTTGTTGTTCTCATTTTTGATCGGGCTTGCCAGCGGCAGCAACATTCTTATCGGCCAGGCGTTTGGCGCAGGCGATGCGCATCGCGTAAAAAAAGTTGCAGGAACCATGCTCGGCGCGACGCTGACGTTTGGTATCATCGTCGCGATTGTCGGCACGCTCGCATCTCCCTGGTTACTTTCAGCGCTGCGAACGCCACCCAATATTATGGCGCAGGCAGACGCCTACGCCAAAGTAGTCTTCCTGATCTCTCCAGTTGTCTTCCCATATCTTGCGTACACCACGTTCTTGAGGGGAACTGGTGATTCGCAAACACCCCTGTATTTTTTGATCGTCAGTACGGTGTTGTCCATCCTAGCTACTCCGGCACTGATCCGCGGTTGGTTTGGCCTGCCGCAACTTGGGGTGCAAAGCGCCGCCATCGCGATCTTGCTAAGCCAAGCGATCGCTTTTGCGTGCATGCTGGCCTGGCTGCAGCGCATTAACCATCCGTTGCGTTTTGATGCGGAGATGGCAAGCGATATGCTCGTCGATCCGCACATCCTGTGGCTGATCGTAAGAATTGGCGTTCCGACTGGCATTCAGGTCATCATGGTGTCACTGGCGGAACTGGCAATCATTTCGTTCGTTAACCGCTTTGGTTCAAGCGCTACGGCAGCGTATGGGGCGGTCAACCAAGTGGTGAGCTACGTGCAGTTTCCGGCTATTTCAATTGGCATCAGCGCCTCGATATTCGGAGCTCAGGCGATCGGCGCTCGACGCGAGGACATGTTGTCGAGTATCGTGCATTCGGCGGTCGCCGTCAACTATGCAATCGGCGGTATTTTGATAGCTGTGTGCTACGTTTTTGCTCGCTCCATCATCGGATGGTTCATTACCGATCCCCACACGCTCGACATCGCGCATGGCTTGCTAATGATCACGTTGTGGTCTTATTTGCTCTTCGGCAATAGTGCAGTTATCAGCGGAGTAGTGCGCAGTAGCGGTGCTGTTCTCGTGCCAACGCTCAACGGGATCCTTGGGATCTGGCTTGTCGAGGTTCCAGCCGCTTACATTCTCATGCAGCATTTCGGCCTCATTGGCGTGTGGATGGGGTATCCGCTTTACTTCATCGTCGTCTTGAGCGCGCAATACATCTACTACGCGTTCTTTTGGAAGGGCCGGACCCACGAACGGCTGGTGTAAATATCAAATCGACCATTCCCATGGATTCCAAAACGTGGTCACGGCGTGCGCGGGCTTGTAGCCCTTCAAATCAGAATTGGCGACGTCTTGTCTGACGTCAAACCAAAGAATGATTACTGGAAGTTCGTTGGCCAAGATAGATTGAATCGTGTCGTATGCAGGCTTGCGCTGGGCGCGTGGGTAGTAGCGCAGCGCCATTTGCTCTGCGGCGTCAAGTCGTGCGTCGCAAAACCGAAAATAGTTGGCGCCATATGGCGGGCGCTCTTGGCACATGAAGATTTGGGAATCGTCTGGGTCGACACCGTTGGACCAGGAGTCAAAGAAGACGTCGAAGCGCCCGGTTCGATAAATCCCATCAGCCCCGCCCAAAAGGTCCGTCGGATACGTTTTAATATCGACTCGCACGCCAACTTGTTTCCAGTCATGTTGTACTAAGACATCGATCTGCGAACCTAAGGCAGATCCTATGGCGCTCACCATCAAAAGGTCTAAGGGTTGGCCGTTTTTATAGCGATAGCCGTCGGCGCCCAGTTTCCAGCCAGCTGCATCCAAAAGTTCTCCCGCGCGGGCCGGATCGTAGTTGTAATTGTGGGCATGCGCGTTGTAGGCCCATAGAAATGGCGGTTGGTCGCTCGGCGCTGGGATGAATTTCCCGTGCGCGAGCACCGCGCCAAGTTTTGGCACATCCGTTGCGTAGCGTAGCGCCCTGCGCACCCTGACATCGCTGAGCGGACCTCGATCTGTGTTGAACCCCAAGAACTCGAAAGCAGTGAAGGGAATTTGGAAAACCCTGGTTCCAGGTAGCGACGTCAGCGAGGCGCTGTGAACGATTGGAGCCGCCATCCAAAAATCGGTTTCGTGTGACCGCAATTGAGTTAAGATGGTGCTGTCATCAGGAACGATGCGATAGTCGATCTCTTTCAAGCGCGGTGGTCCGCGCCAATATGATGTGTTTGCAACCATTCGAATGTCGCTGCCCTTATTGTATTCAACGATGCGAAACGGACCCGTACCAATGGGCAAACTATTATACGGGGCATTGTTAATATCTGGATAGCCAGCGAGAAGATGGCGAGGCAAGATGCAATACGTTGCGTCTGCCATGGTAAAAAATGTCTCCACAAACGGCGCAAAGGGGTGTCGCAGGTGCACTCGTATGACGTGGTCGCTCGCAGCGTCAATGGCCGCGATCGCATCGTACCCAACCCTGCTCTGGACATTGTTATGGGGATTCATGACTTGTTGCCAAGTAAAAATAACGTCGCCAGGTCCAAACGGAGCGCCATCTTGCCATCGCACACCTTTACGCAAATGATAGGTAACGGTAAGGCCGTCTGGGCTGATGCCGCCGTTTTGGATGGTGGGAACAACGGTCGCAAGCTCTGGAACCAATTGGTTGCGGTCGTTCCAGCGAAAGAGGTAAGCTGCCCAGAACATCGACAGGTCGGTCGGCACTTGGCCAAAAGAGAGTAAAGGGTTTAGGTTGTCGGGCTGACGCGTGTCATCGATCCGCAGCACGCCGGGTAGCGTCCACCGATTTCCCTGCAAGGGGTTCGGCGGTGCGTTGGCCGCCATTCTAGTACACGCTGCAAGACCGAATGCGAGGATAACTGGGCACAGTAAAAGCCGCGCCCGTCTTAACATTTCCGTGGCAGTTCCAGCCGTGTGCGATCCCTTGACAATGTGCTTCGCCGTTCGCTGATACCATGGTCATGTCCGCGCTGCAAGCAAGCCAAGGGGGAAGCGGTGGGTTGCCGAAACCCCGGCATGGCTGTGCCTTGCAGAAGACATGCAAGGAATTGAGAAGGAGGCCCGGGTGAAACGTTTTCTCCTTTCCCTATCATTACTTGTGGCATTAGTTGCGCTGTCGAGCAGCGCCGTGTTTGCGGCACCCCCAAGTCTGACCGGTAAATGGATGGTGCAGCAGACAGGGCCGAACGGCACTGTGACATCCACCGTGACACTAACCCAGTCCGGCAACACGATTGTTGGCACGACCTCGAAGGGCAACGGAATCAACGGCGAGTTCGTCAGCGACTCGAAGATCAATGGAAAATGGAACGGTCCTGGTGGCGCAGGCTGGCTAACCGTGTACGTTACGCCCAACGGCCACAGTTTTAACGGCACGTGGGGCTATAACGGGCGCGCTGCCAACGGCACTTTCGTCGGCAACAAGTTCTTGCCACCATCTCCGATTACTGCCGCTGGAACTTGGAACGTGACGGGTGCTGGTAGCAGCGCTGCCTTCATCGGGAGAATGGGTTGCAAGCAGTCGGGGCCAACGGCAGTGTGCCTCACTGGCAACATCACCATCAACGGCAAATTCGTAACCAAAGACAAGATACGAGCGAAATGGACCGGCAATGGCAGATCTGGTTGGTTCTCGTTCTGGTTTAACGAAGACAACAATAGCTTTAACGGTGTTTGGGGCGTAGGTCCGGATACAACCCCAGCGCAGGGCCGTGTCGTCGGGCAACGTTCGCTGAGCTAGACGCCGCCAATACCTCGAATACAAAACGGACGAGCTTTCGCTCGTCCGTCTTTTTTATTGACCGCTGATCGCTAGTGATTCGGCGGTCTCTTTGTATTATGTGTGTTCTGCGTGCTGTGCGCGCTGTGCATGCTGTGCGGGCTATTCGGATGAGCGACGTAGTGCGAATAGCGAGGCGGCTGGCTGTGCATCATTGTCTCGTGTGTCGTGCTCTGCGGGTGTCGCACTGTATGTGGACGTGAAGCCGCCTCATAGTGAGCAATTTGCCGATATTTCGCGCTTTCTGATTGTATATGTCGCGCAACTTGCGGGTGCACCGCTTGCGCATGATGAGCTATCGGATGCGGTTGCGCGAAGTGGATGTGACGAGCAGGGTGGCCTGCGATATGCCCGCTCGCAGTTGTAACCGGTCGACCGTGATTTACTCTCGCTAGGTTGTGAGGGTCTTGTGCGGCTCTTTGCTGATGCTGGATTTGCGCGACGGTACTTGGATCGTGGCGTTCGAAATGTTTGACCCAAAGGTCACCAACGGTCGGGTTTGCATGAACGCCACCGCGACCACCGTTGTAGCTAACTCGGTTGATAGTCGTATTGTTGACGACGACAGTTCTGTCAACGTACACGTTACGAACAATGGTTGTGTTGACGTTGGTAACAGCCGTGTTGTATTGGAAGACGTTTCCTTGCCAGCCACCTCCAACGTAACCCACGCCAAAGAAGCCGTATCCGTAGTCGATGCCGCCGTAGAAGCCAACCTGCGGCGCCCAGTAGCCCGCACTCCAGACGTACTCACCGTTACTCCAGGCCCAATAACCCGGGGTCCACATGAGGCCTGGCGCGGGTGCGAGTACCCAGATGCCCGGTACCCAGTAATATCCATCTGGGCCCCAAGCCCAGTAGCCTGGCGTCCAAATGTAATTGGGCGCCGGCGGCGGCGGTTGAACATATACCGGCAACGGCGGCGGAGCCGTATTGATCGCAATGCCGATGCCCACTGACACGTCAGCCCGCGCCACCGTTGGCATCGCCCCTACAAGCAGAAGAAGTGTAAGACTTATGATGACAAGTTTGCGCATCGTTTGCCTCCGTGCATAAATGCACGAATTAGTTTTGCCCTAGCAAACGACCCGATATCGTCCCAAATGGCCAATTAGCGTTCGCCGACGAGAACAAAGCGAAGCGGGACGTGTCTTAAAAGGGTTAGATCTCTTGCCGCCTCACAAACAGCCGACGGAACTTCTAGCTGACGTTTCTTCTCACTTGCGCGGGAGTCAAGCCGACGAAGCGACGCATGCATCGCGACATGTGGCTTTGGTCAGTGAATCCAGACTTTAACGCTATTTCGCTGATGTTCAAACTGCCAGTCGATATCAGATGCACAGCTCGCTCAACGCGACACTTGATAATATATTGGTGCACTGGCAAGCCCAAACTGTTTTTGAACAATACCTTGAGGTGAGAAGGGCTGATGCCCACAACGGACGCGATTTCGACAAGCGAAAGATTTGTTGCATGGTGCTCGTGTATGTAATCCTTTACTCGCTGTAATTGCGTATGCGTCAACCCACGGGTGACGCCGTTGAGGTGCTTGCGTGAATATCTACTCATCAGGTGGGCTGCGAGTGACAGCCCCAATCCCTCCGCGTATGTACGATCGTAGATATCCTCCTCTTCAAGTTCAGCCTTTATTGCGAGGGCAATATGTTCGATTTTTTCGTCTCGCAACTGCACTTCGGGTGAGAACGTAATGCGATCGAAGTTCACACCCATCGTTTCTGCGGCCATTTGCAGCAGTGACAGCGAGAGATTGACACCGACGTACTGTGTTGGGCCGTCATCGACCCAGGCGGCGCCACACCCTGGAGGCAAAATGCGAATATCGCCCGGCGTTTGAAGGTGATGTTCAAGCGAGCCATTATTTCTCGACGTAGTTACGACTGGCTTCCCGGTCTGCATGCAAAGGTGAATGCGTGGTGCCGCGGGGTGGTCTATAGGCCCACCGAACGTAATGACTGATGCCGCGTCGATTCCCACCCAACCTCGTTCTCGACTTGAGGCTCGGATTTCGTAGCGAGATTCGTCGTCATAACGTGTCGCTAAGTTTCTCACGGTCTCAATAGTATTCGTCTTTTTACAATGTATCCCGTTTGCAACGGCATAGCGTGCGAGCGTTGTTTATCTCTTTGTACTTTTATTCGTCTAAGAATACCGGCTTCAATCCACTGCATAAGGATGTGAGGCACCGTGCCAAGTTGATGCCAAAGCTGTGCGCGCCATCCGCGCGTACTCTTGCGCGCCCGAACATTCACGACGCCGCGACCGAGCAATGTTACGCTAAGCAAGGCCTCGCCCACGCGAGGGCGGGGCACGCTTAAGCGCGCGGCGATCTTCAAGTCGTCGCGGCAGGAGGAAGAATATGTCCAGAGTTGGCGTCCTCCGCCTCGCGCTCGTGGCGGCCATCATGTTGCTTGTCCAGGGAACATGGGTTCTGGCGGGCACTACCGGCCGCATCGAGGGCAGGGTGACGGACCAAAACGGCAATGTTATCGCCGGGGCGAAAGTCACGGCGGCCGCGCCGGGGCAGTCGGCGAGTTCCATAAGCCGCCCGAACGGCTTCTACGTAATCCTCAACTTGTCGCCCGACACGTACTCAGTCACGGCCAGCAAAGACGGCTTCGACACGAGTACGGTCTACGGCATCACTGTGACTGCCGATCAAGGCTCGATGGCAGACATTAAAATGCGAGCTACCGTGAGAACGATCGGTCACGTCACCACTACTGCGGCGGCAAGCGTCGTGAACAGAACAGTCACGGGCGATCTCTACGCAGTCAATGCGCAACAAATTGCTCGCTCTAATGGTGCGGCCGGCGGAGCCGAAACCCTGTATAGTCAAAACAGTGTCGCAGGCTCTTTGCCTGGCGTCGTTCGCCTCGTGGGATCGGGCCCTGGCTACTTCGGCCAAGGCACGCTAAGCCTGCGAGGCGGCGCGTACGACCAGGTCGGCTACGAACTCGAGGGCATCCCGCTCAACCGCGGCTTTGATGCTTTCAATGCCA
>JBPYDX010000103.1:0-4362 GCA_051986115.1 Candidatus Eremiobacteraceae bacterium | reverse complement strand
CCCCGTGACGACTCCGCTCCTAATGGAGCAGCTTGCGGCGCTGCATGTTCCGGCGACGTTTTTTATCATCGGACGCGACGCAGTCGAACAACCCGCGATCACCATGCGCGCCCGAGTTAGCGGAATTGAACTTGGAAACCACACGCAGACGCACCCTGAAATGAACGCATTGCCGGCCGCCCAACAACGGCAAGAGATTACATCGGGCTCCGACACGATTGAAACACTGACGAACGAGCGGCCACAATTTTTCCGTCCGCCACACGGCAATTTCAATGAGGACACAATAACAGCCGCACAAGGCGCTCGCGAGCTGGTCGCGTTGTGGGACATCGATCCGGGCGATTGGCGCTCGCTCACTTCAGCCCAAATTGCCGAAAACGTCATCATGCACGCTCGCTCGCCAGCGGTTATCTTGCTACACAATGGAAAGGAGGCGACCATCCAGGCGTTGCCGCAAATTGTTCGTAGCTATCGCCAGGCGGGATTTACGTTCGTCACACTTGCCACCCTCATGAAAGACATGTCGGTCGACGCAATCAACGACCCGATTCGAGTCGCCGTTCAGCCGCAACAGTAACCATGCAGCGACAAAAACGCCAAATCATCAAAACAAGACCGCAGCGTCCGTATATTATCGCTCGAATCATTCTCATACTGGTTGCCATCGCTGCCATTGCGGTGAGTGTTTTCGAACTGGTTTCGCACCAGCATCCAGCCCACGCTGCGATGCTGCACAGCCTTGCGATCTCTACCTTGTGGCAGGAGGGTAGTGCCGCCAAACGAAGCACGCCCATCCCCGTATTCGCGGAGCGTGAGCGCTCATGAAGATTTATATCAAAGGCCGCAACCTCAGCGTGACGCCGGCACTGCGAGCATACGCCGAAGAAAAAGTCGGCCATCTGGTTCACTACTTAGACCAGATTCTCGATGCGCATGTCACGCTGCGCACCGAACGAGAGTTGCAAATTGTTGACGTTGTGCTCAATTTAAAACATTTTCTCATTAAAGCAGAAGAGCGCTCGCCCGACATGTACGCTTCAATCGATCTGGTGCGCGACCGTCTCGAACAGCAGATACGCAAGTATAAAACCAAGCATTGGGGCCACCACGTGAAGGCAAACGGAAGACTCAAAGCAGCCTCCAGGCGTCCGGTGGCAAAGCCGCAGGTGTCGGAAGAGCCAGACGAAGCCGACAAAGAGCTGCACATCGTTCGATCTAAGAAGATCGATATTAAGAAGATGGACCCGCAGGACGCCGCGCGCCAGATGGAGTTGCTTGGCCATGACTTTTTCCTGTTTGTCAACGACGAAACTGGAGCGGTAAACGTTCTTTATAAGAGACGCGGAGGTCAGCTCGGCCTTATCGAAACAGTCTCCCAAGTCTAAGACGCCGAAAAGAGCTTTAACAATTGTCCCTATTTAGCAGTATCCGCTCGTGGGTTGACGGGAACGACCGCGAGGTCGCTCGGCTGCGCAAAACAGCCACCCGCATCAACGAGCTGGAACCCCAAATAAAAACCCTCAGCGACGAGGCGCTGGCCGCCAAAACGGTCGAGTTTCGCGAGCGCTTGGCCAATGGCGCGCCGCTTGACGATTTGCTTGTCGAAGCATTTGCGGTTTGCCGCGATGCTGCGCGGCGCACGCTCAACATGCGCCATTTCGATGTCCAGCTGATCGGTGGTCTCGTCTTACATGAGGGTAAGGTGGCTGAGATGCGCACCGGCGAGGGTAAGACGCTGGTGGCTACGCTGCCGGTGTACCTCAACGCACTCGAAGGCAAAGGGGTGCATTTGGTTACCGTCAACGACTACTTGGCAAAACGCGATGCCGAGTGGATGGGCCCAATTTACAAGTTTCTGGGTCTCTCCGTTGGCATTATTCAACACTTTTTACCGCCGCCGGAGCGTCGCGCAGCATATGCAAGCGACGTCACCTACGTCACCAACAACGAGGCTGGCTTCGACTACTTGCGCGACAACATGGCGCCGCACTTGGCGTACTGCGTGCAACGAGAGCTCAATTATGCAATCGTCGACGAAGTCGATTCGATTTTGATCGATGAGGCGCGCACGCCGCTCATCATCAGCGGCTCGCCAGAAGCCGTACTCGGTCCCACCTATAAGGACCCCTCGCATCTGTACGAACATTTTGCGCGCAACGTCATGCCGCAGCTGCACAAAGACGAAGACTACACGGTCGATGAAAAAATGCACGCCGTGCCTATCACGGAAGCAGGCGTTGCCAAAGTCGAAAAGATCTTGGGCGTGCACAACCTGTACGATCCATCCAACCTTGAGCTCACGCACCAACTGCAAGCGGCGCTCAAAGCCAAAGAACTTTTCCGCAAGGACGAGCAGTACGTCGTCAAAGATGGCGAAATTATCATTGTTGACGAGTTTACCGGGCGCTTGATGTATGGCCGCCGATACAGTGACGGCATCCATCAGGCGATTGAAGCTAAGGAAGGCATTAAAGTCAAAAGCGAGGACCAAACGCTTGCGACGATCACCTTCCAAAACTATTTCCGCCTCTATAAAAAGCTGGCGGGTATGACTGGTACCGCCAAGACTGAAGAGCGTGAGTTTCGCGATATTTACGGCCTCGATGTGCTTGCGATTCCTACCAACCAAGCGGTAAAGCGAAGCGACCACGACGACGTCGTCTACAAGAACGAAGACGGCAAATTCCGCGCGGTGATCAATGAAATCGTCGAGCGTCACAATGCGGGCCAGCCCGTTCTGGTTGGCACGCGCTCGATCGAAAAATCAGAGCGCCTCTCGCAGCTCTTGTCGAAGCGCGGTATTGAGCACAACGTGCTCAATGCAAAGTACCACGAGAAAGAAGCGGAGATCATCAAAGACGCTGGTTTGCGCGCCAAGGTCACGATCGCCACGAACATGGCGGGCCGTGGCGTCGACATCAAGTTAGGTGAGTCCGTGACCGAGACGGGCGGCTTGCATATCATCGGAACTGAACGTCACGAGTCACGGCGCATTGATAACCAGCTGCGCGGTCGTTCGGGTCGCCAAGGCGACCCCGGGTCGTCTCGTTTCTATGTTGCCCTCGATGATGAGCTCATGCGCATCTTCGGAGGCGAGCGCATCCGTTCGACGATGGAATTGTTCAAGCTCGACGACGACACGCCCATCGAAGCCGGGATTTTGACGAAGTCGATTGAGAACGCGCAAAAGAAAGTTGAAGCGCACAATTACGAGCAACGCAAGCACGTGCTCGAGTACGACGACGTCATGAACAAGCAGCGCACGGTGATCTACGCCGAGCGCCGGCGAGTATTGGAAGGCCACAACTTGCGGCCTTCGCTGGCCGAGATCTTAGCGGAAAAAGCGCGTGAGGCTGTCGGTGCCAATTGTCCGGATAACGTCCACCCGCACGAGTGGGATCGTGCTCAAGTGCTGGCTGATTTCGAAACCTCTGCTCGTGGCATCAGTAAGAGGGTCAGCGTCGAGCAGCTCGAGCCGCTTTCAAAGGATGAGATGGCCGAGCTTTTGGCGCGCGAAGCCGATGCTATGTACACAGAAAAAGAAGAGCGCATGGTCGCGCGCTACCCGGAACTCGATGCCGCCGGTTTGCGCGAGGCGCTACGCAATCTCGAGCGCGCCACAATGCTGCAGATTATCGACCGCTTGTGGATCGACCATCTTTACACCATGGACAGTCTGCGCCAAGGCATTGGCTTGCGCGGTTGGGGTCAAAAAGATCCGCGCGTCGAGTATGAAAGAGAAGCTTTCGAACTCTTCGAGGCGCTCAAAGCTGCCATTCAAGAAGAATTCTTATCGGCCATGTTTGCGGGCGAAGATTTTCACATCGTCGTGCAGCAGCAGCAACAAGCGCCGCCACCGCCCCAAACCGGCCTCACTGAAGGACCGCCGCAACAAGCACCACCTCCAGGTGCGCCGTCGCCGGATGCGGCGGCGCTACGCCGCTTTAGTCAGCTGCGCTCAAATCGAGACGAATCTTCAGGGCCGGCACAGCCTGTACGTAGCGCTGACAAAAAGGTCGGGCGCAACGATCCGTGTCCGTGTGGCTCAGGTAAGAAATACAAGAAGTGCCACGGCGTCGCCGCATAAGAAAAAGCCCCGCGCACGGAAACCCCCCGAGGCTAGACACGAACACCTAACCGCAAAGGTAGCCCTTAAGGCCTGGAATTCAAACCTTAAGCGCCTCTTCGACCGCCTGATCTTCCGACCACGCAGCGCCTTGGGCCGCAAGCTTTTCGATTTCCGCTTCGCTAAGCTGCTCACGCAGAGCGCTCGTGAGCCTGTCGTAGCTCCACTTCTCCGTGGTCTCTCGCTCATATTCCAGTGCTTTGAACTGCGTATCTACATAGCCAAGAAGCCGA
>JBPYDX010000102.1:0-2431 GCA_051986115.1 Candidatus Eremiobacteraceae bacterium | reverse complement strand
GTTACTAGCTCGTCATTTGTGGGAAGTGTTCAAGGAGCCCTCGGTCCTGCTGGTCGATGGCATCCCCGATAAGATCGAAATCTCACCAGTGACGGCTGCAATGGTGTGGGCGTTCACCCTGGGTGGCGCAGTCGTTGCGCTGCTGCGCCGACAACTTTTGCCGCTGATGCTTCTTGTGCCGGCAGTATTTCAAGTTGTCTACTCGCTCGTGGCAGGCAAACTGCTGCTCGGCCCGCGTTACCTTATCCACGCCGTCGTTCCGATCGTATTTTTGATTGTTCTTTGCTTCGCATGGCTTTGGGGCACGCGGCTGCGGCCTCTTGCGCTGACGGGAATCCCATGCTTGGGACTTTTCACGCTTGGCGCTGATCTAGACAAGCGCCTATTTTCTTCTTACATGCCGGTCGACTGGACCGTGTACGGAAAGTTTCTCGACTCGCGTATCCACCCGGGTGATGCCGTTGTGTTTGACGGTTCAATGCCCTATTGGACGCTATTAAACAACAAGGCTGTGCATGATCACCATTTTTTCCTCATTACCAACCCAACTGAAGCCGCGAACTTCGGCGCGAAAGCAGCAAAGATTGCACGCGTATGGTACATCGGATATCAGACCGAGCTGCCCGACCCCAACAATATTGCTTTCAAAGCGATTGAACGCACGCATCCACGCTCGACGTCGTGGGAATCTACGACAGCTGCTTACGGCGACTTTGTCGTAACAACTCTCTTTATGCCCGCTGCAGGCGCGCGAGGGCCGTAGAGCACGATAAAGACGGAATCTTCTCTAAAGACGCGGTCTTGACGCCATATTCGAAGAGCACGGCGCGTCTCATCAAGGTGTCTCTCAATACGTCGCCGCGGATCGGTAAAGGCAGGCTGATTCTCGATGTACCAAACGCGACGCTGGGGATAGCCATCGATCCAATGAATCACCGGCGTGAGATCGCTTTGCAAGGCGGGCGCCTCGATTTCGTGGCGCCGAAATCCACTGTAATCGTGCACGATCCAATATTCCGCTCCTTGGTCCAAAACGATAATGTCGTTTGGATGTTCGTTTAGCAGCATCAGCGCATTGATTTGATACCAGTCCGCGAATTGGTAATATGGAACGAAGAGCAGATTCGGAATGCCGATCGCTGCAATCCCGAAATACATCGCCGCTAATGCTAACGCGGCCAACCGAAAGCGAGTTGCCAAGATGCTTGCGCACACCGCACCGAACACGATGCAAAAAGCGGGAACGTAGACGTATAGGTACCTTGGAATGACGAGATCTTTGCCTGTGGCAAACGAGCCCACCACTTGAAAGAGGACGGGCAACAACCAGTAAGGCACGATTGACCCGCGCGTCACCACGATACCGGCCACCAAAAGGCAAAGCGCGCTTGCTCCGAACAGCCAATCAAATGTAGGTTGCGCCAGCCATGACGCCGGAAGACCCGCGGTCAGCGTTGCGCGAATAAGGCTGAGCCAAGAAAATGTCGGCGAATGTATCGACGCTACCAAACCACCGTGCGGATATTGAACTCGCACCGCCCACCACCATGGAATTGTTGCGAGGCCCGCGAGACAATCGCACACTAAGGCTGGCCATAAAGAGCGCAGGCGAGTGGCAGCATACACGCCCTGACTGAGCACGACAAGCGCGCCGACATAGTGCGTATACGGTAACGCGAGCACGCTCAGAAGATATAAGCCCCACCATATCGGCCGGGCTCTGCCTTTGGCATCTGCTGCTTTGAGAAGCAACCACCACGAAATTACCGCAAGCGAAACCAGGACAGCATACATGCGATACAGACGATCCCACTGAATGAGCGCCGGTTGCAGCGCGAGTGCCATCGCGGCAAAAGCTGCAGCTGTATTTCCGTAAAAGCGCCTCGTGATCGACCATGTTCCGGCGATCCCAAACAAGCTGAAGGCGGCTGTGAAGTAACGGTAGTCCCACAGTGGCCAGCGCAACCAGCCTTCGAGCGCTTTGGTAACGAGATAAAACAGCGGCGGATGGAAGTCAGTGTTAGCGACGGCGGAGAGAATCTCTCGCGGTGAACCGCTGCTTATGTGGAAGACCCAGCCCTCGTCGATAAAAAGACTTTGGCCGGTGAGATCCCAAAGGCGACACAGTGCTCCGATAGCTAGAGCCGCGATCAGCCATCCAGACTCTCGAATACGAGACATTACGTCTTGTGTATCGGCACTGCGCCGAACAGTACCAGGGTCACGTCGTTCACTGCAGCCTGCCGAGGAAACCGGCGTTCAAGGACGACCGGCCGCAGTGCTAAGTCGCCTTTGATACGCAAGGTTGGATCCCAGTAAAAATTTTGATTTTCAATGTACCAGATGCGCCGTGTCGGATGGGCGCGGATCCAGCTGAGGATGTGAGGGAAATCCATGGGGCTCATAAAGCTCAACACCGTGCGGCCCCGAA
>JBPYDX010000101.1:0-5085 GCA_051986115.1 Candidatus Eremiobacteraceae bacterium | reverse complement strand
ACCCCGACATCAGCCCCGAGGCAGCGATCTATCAAGCGCCGCGTGTCGCTAAAGCTCGTCACACGTCGACAGCATCCGTGCTGGCGATCGTCGCGAAGCACGTGCATGGGCGCACCCTAGGATTTCTTGGGGAGCCCCGGGTCAACGTTCTTGAGCTTAACCTCGCCCTCGACGCGCAATTAGCGGCTAAATAATTCCGCGGCGCAGCGCGACGACGGCGGCCTGCGTCCGGTCGGCGGCTGACAATTTCTCCAAGATGTCGCGCACGTGACCTTTCACCGTTCCTAAACCGATAGATAGCCGTTCTGCAATCTCGGCGTTGCCAACGCCGTCGGCGATGAGTTTGAGGATTTCGGTTTCGCGCGGTGACAGCGGTGAGGCCGCAGGTTGCGGTTGCGATGTAGGATCTGCGACTCGGCGTAAGACGACGTGTGCGACGGCAGGGTCAAAGTATGCACCACCGTCGGCTACCACCCGCACTGCAGTTATGATTCCTTCGGTTTTTGTTGACTTCACACAATAAGCATCAGCACCAGCCGCCAAAGCGGCAAGCACCTCTGTATCTAAGTCGTGCATCGTCAGTATGACAATTTTGGTTTGCGGCATTGTTTGGCGTAATTGTCTCGTGAGTTCGATCCCGTCCATGCCCGGTAGTCCCAGATCGATGACCGCGACCTCGGGCCTCAAACGGCGCACGACTTCCAGACCTCGAGGTCCATCCTCAGCTTCGCCAACGATGTCAAATCCCGCCTCGAGCAGCGCGGCACGCAGTCCGGCGCGCGTGAGCGCATGATCTTCAACCAGGACGACGCGCTGCACCGGTCTCGTTCCCGCTGCTCGCATTGACTGCGGTCACTGCTTCGTATTGGGCCACTGGAAGATCCAAGATAAAGATGCTGCCTTTGGGTTGGTTCGGTTCGAAACGCGCGCTGCCGCCGTGACTTTCTGCAATGCGCCGGGCGATATACAAACCCAGACCAGAGCCTGCACCTTGCCGCGGGTTGTCGTTGGGCGCGAGGCGCTGAAACAGTTGCTCGCGTTGTTCAACCGCCACACCGTAACCGTTGTCTTCAATTCTGACAAGCACGCGATCGAGCAGGTGTTGCGTAATGGCGCGTATGGCGCCGCCTTCGGGCGTCCAGTTGATCGCATTGGCGAGTAGATTCATTACGGCGCGTCGCAATTCGCCCGGATCGCCAAGGACAGTTGCATCACTTGGTCCGCTCGCAACACAATCGATCTGCTTCATGCGCCACATCGGCTCCAGCTCTGCAACCACGCTCGTTACTAATGGAGTCATCGAAACGATTTCGCGATTGCGCGACTGATCGCCGGATTCATAGCGCGCTACCAACAGCAACGTCTCAGCAAGGCGGCGCAACTCATCGTTGGCAACCAGCGAGCGTCGAAGAATTTCCTTATAATCTTCCGGCAACGGGCCATACACACCATCCAATGCTTGCTGAATGGTCATCGCGGCGGCCGTCAGCGGCGTCCGCAGATCATGTGAAAGCGCGTACACCAGGTCGCGGATGACCTCACCGCGATGCTCGAGGGTTTCAATCGCTTGTTGCAGGTCGGCGTTCTTATTAGCCAGCTCCACAAACAGTGATGCCTGCGCTGCGGCAACGGTTGCCTGATCGGCAAATGCCTGGACCCACTGTTCGGTGTCGGCGGAAACGGTGGCCGCATCGGACATCTTTAGCAACAAAATGCCAAACGTAATCTGATCGTTGACGAGTGGCACTAAACACGCCTGTTGCGTCCCAAGCGTTGCCAGCGCAAACCGCCCAAGCGCATCGGCCGGAGTGACGACTACTAAGCGTCGCTCGCTTAACGCAAGCTGCAATAGCGAAAGCAGTTCAGCTGCTGGTCGAGCCGTGCTGATCTCGACATCCTCGCTATCGCGATCCCACGAAAACGTTGTTGCAGCCAGCGCGTGCTCTTCGATCGTATAAAGTTTTGCTCCATCGACCTCAAGAGCGTTCACTGCTTCGCGAACGATGGACCTGGCCACTAACTCGACATTGAGCGATGAGCGAATTACTTCCATAGAGCGGCGCAATGCCTGTTCGCGCTGCGCCTGACGTTGCTGCGCGCCCAACATGCCACTGCGGACCGCGGCCGATTGTGCGACACTGCCAAGCCAGCCGACCAAAATGATTGAAAAACCGGCAAAAGTCCGATTCGCGATTGCAATGGCATCCCAGCGGTGGCCTTCGCGAACGCCATTGAAGTAGCCGGCGACGACGTTCGCGATAAGAGCCGCAACGATCATTGCCAGCGTAATGCGCCGGTCGAGCACGACACTGCTCAACGCCACTGGAATGGTGAGCAAGATCGCCGCCACCAGTGCCTGAGGCGTCATTAAGTCGAAGCCAAATGCGAGCAGCAGAAGGACGATACATAAACCAAGCGTCAGACGCGGGTTCATGAGGACGACCTTCTGCGCGCTTGTCAGCTGGTCCGGCTGGAAAAAGTTGGGGCGGGAACGAAACGCGAGGCATGCACTCAGGCGCAGAGCGGCCTGCTGCCACCGAGCTGCTTAAGGAGCTCGGCGGACAGGCTCGCCTTACGGTCTACGTTGGATTTGCCCCGGGAGTGGGCAAAACGTATCGCCTTATCAATGAAGCGAGAGCGTTGCATCAGGCTGGCGTGCGCGTACTTTTGGGCTGGGTGGAAACAAAGGGTCGCGAAGACCTGGAGCGCTTGAGCGAGGGCATCCCTCGCCTGCCGCCGCGCATCGTACCCGTCGGGACCGCAACCTTCCCGGAATTTGATTTGCAGGCAGCACTTGCTGCGCATCCACAAGCAATCGTGCTCGATGAACTGGCCCACACCAATCTTCCAGGTTCGATGAATGCCAAACGCTGGCAAGACGCCCTTTCGCTGCGCGATGCCGGCATAAACGTCATTGGTGCCTTCAACATCTCACATTTGGAAACTGTAGCGCCGACGGCTGAAGCGCTGATCGGCTTTCCCATCCGAGAAATCGTTCCGTTATCGTTTCTGAAAGCAGCCGATCAAGTCATCGGCATGGATATTGCGCCCGAACAGCTGGAGGCGCGCCTGCACGCTGGAGGGATCGTCCGCAAAGAAGATGTCGAGCGCGCGTTGCAAGGACCGTTTCGGCCCTCGACGCTACGAGCGTTGCGCGAGATGATGCTGCGCACAATCGACGATCTGACCGTACCCTCGCTGCCCGCCGCGCGAGTTTCAACCGCAGTTGCGCTTGTGCTGCCTGGTATCGATGGCGATTTGTTTGTCGATCGGGTAGCAGCATTTGCCGACGCATTTAATCTCGCGCTCGAGGTCGCGGCAGGCCCTAGCATTCAAGAAGATACTGCGCGTCGCCTCGCATTGACGCATGGCGCGCATCTACTGAAACTTGAACGTTTTCAATTGAGCAAACCAAGCTTAATGGATTTCAACGCTTCGTTTGTGGCAGTTCCTAAAGGGCCGGTTGCCTCTGCTCTTGTTTCCGCTCCCATCGATCGCGAGTTACTCATCGTGGGGCCAAACGTCAAGGCGATCGAGCCAGATGCAGCGACGCAGATTGGCGCGCATCCATATTCACTGACAACCGGCGATCGAATGCGCGTGGGTTACGGCCGACTAACCGTCTACTTGGGCGCGGCTGCGGGTTGCGGCAAAACATACGCCATGCTCGAGCAGGCGCAGCAACTCAAGAAGGAAGGTGTCGACGTCGTGGTCGGCTTCGTCGAGACGCACGGCCGGGTGGACACTGCGCGCAAACTCGAGGGCTTAGAGGTCATTCCGCGCCTAGAGTTTAGCGCGAATGGCATGCGCTATTCAGAACTCGACGTCACTGCGCTGCTTGCACGGCGCCCCCAGATAGCGCTCATCGACGAGCTCGCGCATACCAACGCACCAGGCAGCAAGTTTGAAAAGCGCTACGAAGATGTACTAAGCGTCCTGCGGTCAGGCATTTCAGTGCTGACCACCCTCAACATTCAGCATCTTGAAGGGCTCAACGACGTCGTTCGCAGGCTGACCGGAGTGACGGTGCGGGAAACCATGCCCGATGGAATTTTGGAACTTGCTGATGATGTGGTGCTCATCGATGTAAGTCCCCAGACACTGCGCGATCGCTTGCGTGATGGAAAGATCTATCCTCAAGCGCGCATTGAGGCAGCGCTGAATTCGTTCTTTCGCACCGAGAACCTCACTGCATTGCGCGAGCTCGCGTTGCGCGAGGCGTTGCGCACCCGTGCAATCGCAAAGCGGCGTTACCTAGTTGGTGAGATTATTATCGGGGTTGCCGCCCGCGAGCGCGACACCATTCTTATTCAGCGGGCAGGCCGTCTCGCTAGACGCCTCAACGCAGATTTTAGCGTTGCGCATGTCGCGCTCTCAGCTGTGGCCGCGCAATCAAAGACGCTAGAAACGTTGCGTGAAATTACGCGCACAGCGCAAGGCCGTTGGCTCCTTGAGATCGATAGCAACCCCGCGCGCGGACTTGGTCGAATTGCTGCGAGCCGGCCGGGCTCGACGCTCGCGGTTGAGGGCGTCCGCACCAAGGGTCACTGGTTGGGCCCAAAATCGTTTGCTCAGCAAGTGTTGGAAAGCGGCGCACCGGAATTACTGGTCTTTTCGCCCTCTCCCACTCAGAGTTAGCGAAGTCAGGGGCAACATGGGTCACACGCGCGGTCCCAACGACCTCCTCATGGTTATCGCCGCGCTCGGTGTTGTTTTTGGTGACCTCGGCACAAGTCCGCTGTATACGATACCATCGTGTTTCGCTTTCAGCGGCGCCCACCCTGTGAGAGAAGATATTCTCGGCATTTGCTCATTGATCGTTTGGGCGCTGATCATTGTTGTTTGCATCAAGTACGTCACGTTTGTCATGCGCGTCAATCACGACGGTGAAGGAGGGATCCTCGCGCTGCTTGCGCTCGCTGGCAAGCCGAGTCAAAGCGGCGGTGTGATCGCGACGGGAGTACTGACCACGATCGTCGTTGTTGGAGCATCCATGTTGTTCGGCGACGGCATCATCACGCCGGCAATTTCCGTCATTTCGGCGGTCGAAGGCCTCAATGTGGCTTCATCCGCCTTGCAGCCTTG
>JBPYDX010000100.1:0-4690 GCA_051986115.1 Candidatus Eremiobacteraceae bacterium | reverse complement strand
GGGGCCTTACGGCCTTCGCCAGACGCGAAAAAGTAGCAATGTTTTGGTGCCGCCAGCTAGTGCGAAACTAGCAATTGCAGGCGTGCAGATCTGACCCCGAGCACCAACGGATACCGACAATGCCTGCAGTGTCGTCAGGCAGGTGCGGCGTTGGCGGACAACGAGGCGCATCCATGGTGCAATCATCGCCGATTGCGCCATCGGATTGGGTGACCGATGCTTTGTTTTTGATGAAGATGGTAAGGAAACGCTAAATTTTAGATGATGACGTAGCGCGACGCTGCGAAGGTGGCGGAATCTCGCGATTCCACCAACCTGAAATCATTGCCTCATTCAGTGGCGCCATCTCGTGCTGCTCCATAGCTGCGAAGTCCGGCATTTCACTCAAGCGTCCAGCCATAAGACAGCACTCGCAAACAAAGTGGTGATCGAGAGGATAGACATCGCCGCTTTTGCGACGGCAAATATCGCACTTGTTCATAGCGCGCTCCCGAAAGCTTACAGCCTGGGCTTGGTTCTCGGATGAACCAATCCTGTAGAGCAGGTGTTCGAGACTGGGCAACAATAGGCTACCGCCAGCCGTTATGATGGTAAATTCACCGCTCGCACAGCACGCTGTCTTTTATGTCGTCGGCATCGCTTTGGGTTTGGCGCTTGGAGCGGCCGTGGGTCAGCAGTACATCAGGGAGCATCACCGCGGTATCCCGCCACGTAACCTTGTCGCGTGGATTGGTGTCGGTTCGTTTGTTTTAGGAGTTGTGCTCGGTTGGGCTATTGACTCGTTTATTACCTACCAAAATTATTTACGGATGGCACGCTAGCGCACCATCCGCAAACGGGATTGTTGCTTATTGGGAGTTGCTAGTGAACCGGCGGCGGCACTCCCATCATGATGTGAAACTCGCCCATTCCCCCGGGACGTGCGGCGGTATTGAGCAGGATCATCCCTGGATCGGTGCGCCATTGCTCGGATGCAGTACCCACGTACATCTTGTCACCACGTTGCATCCATGGACCGTGTCCAGAAGAACCGGCCGGCATCGCACTCATCATCTGCTGGCGTGTTGATTCCATGATCTGACGAGACTGCTGCTCGAGCGACGAGGAGATGCTTAGGATCGCTCTTGCTTCTCCTTGGCTGAGGTTAGCATCAAGTTGCTTGGCAGCGGCAGCCATGTCTGGGTTGGGCGCAATCGCGAGCTGGCCAACAACTTGGGCGAGCAAGTTTCGATGCGCCGGCGTCAGCGCGTTGAGCATCGATAGCCTGGCTTGCGAGTGCAGCTGCTCCATGCGCGCATGGCTTTGCTGCATAATCTGCATCATGGCCGGATTTGGCGTCGGTGGGACGCCTGTGTCGTCGGCTTTGCATACTGTCGCGGTCGTTAGCAAAGCAACGGCTAAAACCACCGGAATAGCTCGGTATTTCATAGGCACCATCCTAGCACGGTCGGCTTAGAGCACTCTGGGATTGAGCTGAGAGCGCTGTTAACACTCTTTTAAGGATCGTTATATTTTTCCAGCCTGGCGTAATGTCTCATAAACCGATACCACGAGCTGGCCGACGTGGTCTTGGTTTGAGTCCGGCTGACTGTTCAGACCAACCGCCACGACTGCGTCTTGCTTCGGGAAGTAAGCATAGACCATCCGATATCCGAGGGTCTCGCCTTCGTAAAACCAGATCGTGCCGGTCTCTTTTTGTGTCATCTCGACGACACCTAATCCAAAGCCCCGCGGCTCGTCAGGCGTGGTGCTCGCGAGCTGCTTGCCGCTTTTGGTTGAAACAACAGTCATCAATTCACGCCGCTGGGCTGGCGCGAGGAAGTTGTCGTCCTGATAGAGGGCACGCGCCCAACGGCTAAGCGCCTGCGGCGATCCAACGGCTCCGCCGGCACCTTGTGTCCATGACAAACTGAATAAGCGAACGTCTTTGCCTAGCAGAGGGAAATATGGTTTGTTCTCGGGGGAGTGGTTGTAAAAATAGCCGGAAACCATCTGCTTGGTGACCGCGACGGGGTAAAGATGAGGGCTGTAGTACATGGCGCTCAAGTCGAGCGCGCGCAGGATGCGCCGTTGCACTTCTTGCTGATAACTGTTACCGGTTACTTTTTCAATAATCATTTCCGCCAGCAAATAGTTTGTATTTGAGTAGGAGTATCCGTGCGTTGGCTTGAGAGCACCCGGTGTGGTCGGGTAGCAGTATTGCACAAGCTCGGCGGGCGTAAACCATCGGTATGGATTCGCGACGTACGCAGCTGCGAATTGGGGGTCGTTGTCATACGTAGGGATAGTACTTGTCATGTTGAGCAGTCGGCGAATCGTAATTTTTGACCACAGCGGATATTGAGGCAGAAACTTGCCCAGAGGATCATCGATCGAAAGTCTGCCGGCTGCTTCGAGCTGCAGAATAATTGCTGAGGTAAAGGCTTTGGTGTTGCTGCCGATTTGAAACAGATTGTCAGGCGTCACCAGTGCGCCGCCGCCATAGCGCGTCGTCCCTGCGGTTACGTTGATATTGGCACTTGCACCGTGGAGGCTGATGCTCAATGAAATGGCGGAGATGTGCTCGATTTTTGCGCGACTAGCAAGATAGTTGTTCAAGCGTGCGACGAGTGCCGTTTGGAGCGCGGCATCGCTTTCGGCTGCCCGCACAGGCAGAGCGCCTAAAAGAATAATGAACGCGCACAAAAAGAACCGCTTAAAAAACTTAGGCTTAACCAACGGAAAATGTGGTGGTTACCGGCGTACCTGCTCGAATCGTTTGGTAGACCACGCAGTAGCGCTCGGTTAGTTTTTGCAACGTCGCAATCTCCTCAGCACTCGCCTCGCTTTGCAAATCGAACGACAGACGAATCGCTAAAAAGCCGACCCGAGCATCGCGATCGACGGCAAGCGTGCCGCGAAAATCGAGATCGCCCTGCGCGGTAATGGTTCCCGAGCGCACTGCGATGCCGGTGCTGGCGGCAACGGCGCGGAGCGTGACACCGGCACATGCGACGAGTGCCTGCAAGAGCATATCGCCGGAACACACGAGACTGCCATCGCCTCCTGTCGCAGGATGGAGCCCTGCTTTAACGAGGGCCCGGCCCGTTTCGACGCTGCAACTGAGACCCTGGGGATCGTCGACTGCGCCGCGAGCTTGCAACGTGACGATGGCGCTACGCGGATTTTCCCGGTAGCGCTCTTTGAGCGCAGCTTGTGTAGACTTGAGTTCTGATGATTCCAAACGGATATTTTAATGATAAAAGAACGGGTCGAGCACGCTGACTTCGGTGACGCTATCTACCGGCAATCCATTTCGCTCACCAGCTTGCCGCACGGCCGCTTCGTTTGGGCCATCGTAAACGCAGAATGTTTTTTTGCGATCCTTAGACACGTACGAATGCACCCAATTAACGCCCAGATCAGCATTGGTTGCGACAACGGTGCCGCAAGTCTTTGCGCCTTGATCGTTGACCGGGATGGCAAGTCCGTCCCTAAACGTACGCTCGATAACGTATCGCGGCATGTCAGTTTCCTCGAACCTCTCAATTCCATTGGTAGTATTCGCTACGCCTATCTTAGCGGCGCCGACCTTGCTTGACAACCCCCTGAGCGCGGCGAGGGCTGCCGTGCCGGTCGTCGAACCTCACCCCGATGTCCGGCGACGTTACCGCGCATCGTTCGCGCGTGCCTAAGGGCACCCTCACCTTTCTCTTTTCCGATATTGAAGGCAGCACGCGCCGCTGGGAAAGTGCGCGCGAGGAGATGCGGCGCGCCGTCGAGCGCCATGACGCGATCGTACGCTCGGCGATCGAACGCCACCACGGCTATATCTTTAAGACCGGCGGGGATGCTTTTTGTTGTGTTTTCACGGATGCGGTCGACGCGCTGGGCGCGGCCTTGTCGGTCCAGCTCGCGCTTGCAGCTGAAGATTTCAGCGCTGTCGACGGATTGCGCGTGCGGATGGGATTACACACCGGGCACGCGCACGTGCGAGGCGGCGACTATTTCGGCCCGGCGGTCAATCGCGTCTCACGAGTGATGTCAATCGCCCATGGCGGGCAAGTGCTGCTTTCCAACGCCGTGTACGAGCTCGTCAAAGGCGAACCGCTCACTGACACGACCTTCACGGACATGGGCTTGCACCTGCTCAAGGACCTCGCGCAACCCGAGCAGGTGTGGCAGGCTACAAGCGCCGGGATGCCGTCGGCCTTCCCACAGCTGCGTTCGGTCTCATCATACCCCAACAATCTCCCGCTCCAAGTCAATGCATTCTTTGGCCGAGAGCGCGACATTGAGGAGATCCAGCACCACGTTTCGGAGCGGCGCCTGCTCACGATTATGGGAGCGGGAGGCGTCGGGAAAACGCGACTGGCCATTCAAGTGGGCGCAGACCTTGTCGACCAGTTCGCCGACGGCGTGTGGTTCGCCGATCTCGCATCGTTACGCGACCCGAGCTTGGTGGTAAGCGTGGTTGGCCAGGCGTTGGGCGTCACTCAATCTTCTGGCGCGCTTGACCACGATGCTATTGTGCGCTGGCTTCGTCCCAAACAATTGCTGCTGATTTTAGATGACGCCGAGCATTTGCTCGACGCGATTGCGCGATTGGCCGACGCGGTCGCTCGCCACTGTCCGGCAGTGCGCGTGCTTGTGACCTCACGTCAAGCCTTGGGTATCGATGGCGAAAAAGTTGTGCTTTTGCCGTCGCTTG
>JBPYDX010000099.1:0-6888 GCA_051986115.1 Candidatus Eremiobacteraceae bacterium | reverse complement strand
GCGCAGTACGAGCGCGCCAACCGGGAGCTGCTCCAAACCCTTGAAAATAGGGGTCCTAGGGCGCGCGGCCGGGCGGAGGAGCCGGCCCGCTCCTGAATTTGTGTCCCCAATTGGCCGATGACTACAGTACCAAGCGGCTTCAATTTGCTGTTTGACAGACGTGCTCGAACATTCTTACAGAGGATCTATGCCCGACGCGATTGATACCGGCGAGCTGCCTGCGGCGCTTCCGCTTCCGATTGACATAACCGTCCGCAACGCAGAGCAAGGCGTCAACCAGACCGGCAAAGCTGCGCGCCTCGATCCCAACGGGCTGGTGGCGACGCTGCCGAGTGAAGTCAAAGAAAATACGATTCTGTTTACCACGCTCGATATGCGCAGCATTAAGGCGACGGCGCGCGGGCTTATCAAAGTGCGTACGCAGCGCAGCTTGGGCGAAGGCGCCGGCTACGAAGTCTTTGCGGATTTCCTGGAACTCAGCGACGATGCACGTCAGAAGATAGAACGGCTTCTTGGCCGCCATACTGAAGACGCACCCAGCGGACCTGCGCCGGCTCCGGCGCCCATTTACCCATCTGCTCCACAGGGAACATTTCGAGCCGCATCAGCAGCGACGTTCTTACCGCCGGTTGATTATCAGGCTGTCAGCGCACAAGCCGAGCGAAGACAACCCGAGCGCAGACAATATTTCGAGCCAGCTCCCATCCGTGGTGTAACGCAAGCCACTCCGGCAACGCGATTTTGGGGATCACTCGGCGTGACGTTTTATGTCGCTGTCATTCTCGTCGTCATAGCGATCTTTCCCAAAGGGCGCGCGATCGAGCTCTACGTCTGGAGTCACTTTGCCTGGTCGGTCAGCCGCATGTGGTACTGGGCGAACCACATCGGCAACGTCCAGTTGTGGGGCCAAAGCCCGAACAACTAGCCGGCCATGACGAACGGTTCGCACAACAATCACCCCGAGCGCCGCAAGCATGCACGCATCCAAAAAACACTTCCCGTGCACATTCGCAGTGAAAAAAGCAAGCAACGCTATTCAGGCGAGATCGTCAACATCGGCGGCGGCGGCGTGCTCTTGCGCACGGATGCCACGGTCGATACCAACGATCTGCTCACGATCGAACTCGACTTAGTCGGGGAAACCAAGCCCATCTCGGTTTACGGTACCGTCGTTCGCAATGACGTACGCGGTATCGGGATTGCGTTCGTGCGCATTAGCGAGATCACGTCTGAGCTCATCGCGTATCTCATTCGAAAGTGGGAACGCGAGGGCGCTCACCCCGCTTAGTACTTTCCCCGCTGGGGCTCCTCGCACGACGTGCCGAATACGTATCGGCACATGAGCGTATCCTTAGACGACAAAACCGCCAAGCGCGCTGCTCAACTACGCGAACAAATCGAGCGCTATAACTACGAATATTACGTGCTCGATACGCCCACGATTAGCGACGGGCAGTGGGATGCTTTATATCGCGAACTTGTCGATCTCGAACGGCGTTACCCAGACTTGCGCACGCCCGATAGTCCCACGCAACGAGTGGGTGCGGCACCATCGCCGTCGTTTGCCAAATACCGCCATGGTATTCCCATGCTATCGCTGGGCAATGCATTTGGCCAAGAAGAGCTGCGCCAATGGCAACAACGCCTCGCGCGTCTGCTTGACGGCCAATCTGCCCACTACGTAGCCGAGCTAAAGATTGATGGACTGGCAATTTCGCTGCGCTACGAGCACGGAGCATTGGTATCGGGTGCGACGCGCGGCGACGGTGAGGTGGGTGAAGACATCACTCCAAATCTACGCACCATCCGATCGATACCGCTGCGTTTGCAAGGCAAAGCTCCTGCCCTCTTAGAGGTGCGCGGAGAAGTCTACATGCGGCGCAGCGATTTTGACCGGATGAACGAACGGCGCATCGCCGCAGGCGAACCTGCTTTTGCAAACCCGCGCAACGCAGCTGCCGGTGCCGTTCGTCAGCTCGACCCGCGCATCACCGCGCAGCGGCCGCTGCGCTTCTTCGCCTATGGCGCCGGATTGGTCGAACCTAAACTCGACGCCGACACGCAGTGGCATTTGCTGGAGCTGCTCAAAACCTACGGCCTGCCGGTGAATCGAGAAGCGCGCCCGTTCAAAAAATTTGATGAGCTGGTCGAGTTTTGCGAGTCATGGGAGCACAAACGCGACAGTATTGACTACGGCATCGACGGCGTGGTGGTCAAAGTTGACTCGCTTGCGCAGCAGCGCAGCCTCGGGTTTGTAGGGCGCGATCCGCGCTGGGCGATCGCATTTAAATATCCACCGGAAGAAGCGCAAACGCGGTTGATTTCAATCGAAGTCAACGTTGGCCGTACGGGCAGCGTCAATCCGTATGCGGTGTTGGAACCGGTACAAGTCGGCGGCGTCACGATCACGACGGTGACGCTGCACAATGCAGACTACGTAAAAGAAAAAGACATTCGTGCAGGCGACATCGTGATCGTGCGGCGCGCGGGCGAGGTCATTCCCGAAATCGTCCGCCCGGTTATCGAAGCGCGCAAGGGCAAACACCTGCCCGAGTATCGCTTGCCGACAAAATGCCCAGCGTGTGGCGCAGACGTGTATCGGCCCGAAGGCGAGGCAATGTCGTACTGCACCAACGGTTCGTGCCCGGCGCAGTTCATTGAGCGACTGGTGCATTTTGCCAACGTCATGGATATCGAAGGCCTGGGGTACAAGCTGTGCATCTCGCTTGCCGAACACAAATTGGCCCAGGATGTCGCCGACATCTACAATCTAACGGAGGAGAAGCTGCTCACCTTACCGCGGCTGGGTGAAAAATCAGCGACCAACTTGCTGCGCAATATCGAAGCAAGCAAGAAGCGGCCGCTGTGGCGGATACTCTACGCACTGGGCATCCGTTTTGTGGGGGGTCAAAACGCGCAAATCCTGGCTGCAGCATTTCCCAGCATCGATGAGCTGGAGAATGCTTCGCTCGAAGCGCTGCAAACAACGGAGCAGATAGGTCCGAAGATTGCGCAAAGTATCGTCGAGTATTTCGAACAAAAACAAAATCGCGAGGTTATCGAAAAACTGCGCGAAGCCGGCGTTACGATGCGCGAAACAAGCGCAGTCCGTCGGGCGTCGGGTGGACATCTGTCTGGCAAATCGTTCGTGCTCACCGGAACGCTGCCAACGCTTTCGCGCGAAGAGGCGACGGCACAAATTCTCGGCGCCGGAGGCAAAGTGTCGGGGTCGGTGAGTAAAAAGACCGATTACGTCGTCGCCGGTGAGTCGGCAGGCAGCAAGCTTGCCAAAGCCCAGCAGTTAGGCGTTAAAATTATCGATCAAAGCGAACTAGAAAAACTTATTGCTGGATAACGATCGGCACCGTGACCGCATTGCCTTGGTCGTCAGCGACCCGCGCCGAACACGAACCGGCTGCTAGCGGCTTGACTTGATAGGTCGCTGACGAGTCAGCAGTTACCGCCACCAAGATGTTGGCAATTTTGCCGCAATTATCGCTCTCCTTAAATGCGGCTACTTTGGCCGTGCTCGTCACCAAGAACAACTGCGATTCTTCCTCGCGCCCGATGGTCAATTGCGTGGGGCTAACGCTCAGCGCAGGATTGCCCGGCGAGGGCTTTTCAACCACCGGTTGAGTCGTTGTCGGCGGCTCGCCTTGCTCCCAAAGCGATCCATCAGAAAATTTAGCCGACGTGACGTGGCAGGTAACGTTGGGTGAAATGAAGGCCGGCAAAACAAATGCCTGGCCTTGCCCATTTTTGAACTGATGCTTTATCGACACTCCCGGCGAGAACGTTCCCACGTCGCGAATCACGAAGTGGTCACCGGAAGAGTGAACCGCAAAATTGATTAGCGTTGCGGTCTTTGTTGATTCGTTGACAAACTCGATTTCAATACCGTTGCTGGTTGAAGCGGGAATTGGTATGCCCGCAATCGTCGTCGAGCTATTGTTATTGAGAATGGGGCCGCAGCTGTTGATTGTAATTGGGGGTGCCGCGCCGTTTGCTCCCGTGACCGGATTTTGCGTCTGCGCGAGCACCTTGGGGCTCAAAGCGAGCATCACCAGCGCCAACACCGCACACGCCACCCGAAGCAAACCAGTTCTCATGGTGTCTTTCTCCATCTTAGTGCGAGCAATAAGAGGACACGCAATCAGACGATGCGCGCCAAGTAACCGTCGTTTTCGTCTTCACGATCGTCTAACCAGTGCAGCGCATCTTGTAAACTTTGCGCGATTTCACTAGCAACGACGCTGTGCTTGTGTTGGTCGTCGAGGTAGTCGGCAGCGGTGCCATGCCAGTATGCACCGATCGCTGCCGATTGGCGGGAACTGCATCCGGCCGCGAGCATGGCGGCGATCATGCCAGAGAGCACGTCGCCCGAGCCTGCGGTTGCGAGCACTTCGTGGCCGGTAAGGTTGACGTAGGATGCTTCTTTGGTTGCGATGATCGAGCGTGGACCTTTGAGCAAGAGCGTGATGTCAAGTCCGGAAGCAAAGTCATCTGCGGCCTTGATGCGGTTCGTGATAGCCGCTTCAGCGTTATCGCCAAGCAGGCGGGCAAACTCACCGTTATGAGGCGTCACCACTGCTTTCTTGCCAGTGATAATATCCGTATGACCAGCCAAGGCAAAGAGAGCATCCGCGTCGACAACCAGCGGACGAGTGGTTTGCGTGAGATATCGACGCACCACCTCTTGGGTAATCGTCTCACGGCCAAGCCCAGGTCCGATGACAACAGCACCCGCATGGCGTGTTTGTTCCAGAAGCGCGGTGACGATAGTAGCAACATCGTCGGTCTCGGGCCACGGCGCGATGATCTGCTCGACGCAGTGCGCGCTAATTGCAGGCGCGGCCGCCTTCGGGCACGCTATGGTGACATAGCCTGCCCCCGCATTCACTGCACCAAGCGATGCGAGCACTGGCGCACCAACATATTGCGTGCTGCCTCCGATGATGACCACATCGCCTGCGCTGCGCTTATCGGCCAGACGGCTGCGTCGCGGAAGCCAGAAGAAAAACTGCTGTTTGGTCATGACGTGATAGCGGCCGCCGACATCAGCTAAGATGGCAGGCGGAATGCCAATATGTGCAACCCACAGCTCGCCCACATACGATGCGGCGGGATACAGCAGCATGCCGACCTTGGGCGCCGCCATCGTGACAGTCGCCGTCGCTGTGACTGCGGGTCCGGGTACTGCTCCCGAGCTTGCATCGACGCCAGTTGGAATGTCGACGGCGATAACTTCGCGGCTTGCGATATTGATTTCGTTAACCCATATGCGGTAGGGCTCGCGTAGCGCCCCAGAAGCCCCGGTGCCAAGCAGTCCGTCAATGATGAGGCTCGCCGAGCGTAAACCCGAGCGGAAAAATTCAGGAGATTGCTCGCGCAAATAGCTGACCGACGCACCCAGACCCTGCATAATCTCAAGCTGCGCGCGGCACAACTCGTTGCAGTCGGCCCCTTTTGCGGCCATGTAGATATCGGGTTCGTACCCGACTTGCATCAGGTAGCGAGCGGCCACGAGCGCGTCGCCTCCATTGTTGCCGGATCCCGCAACAATGGCTACGCGAATCGGATCACCTTGCATCTCTTTCAGAAAATCCCGCGCTAAGTCAGCCACCGCGCGTCCAGCTGCCTCGGCGAGCACGATGGGCGGAATCCCAACGTCCTCGATCGTGCGCATATCAGCCGTCCGCATCTCAGAGGCGGTCAGGGCATTCATCGTGCGGCTTCCTCCTCACCGTCATCGACGGGCAAACTGATAACGCCGATTGGCGGGTCGTCGGATTCTAAAATGACGGTTGCCACTGCGTTTTGCCGGCTGTGCGAAATCGTCAAATGCAATCGGTGCACGCCGCGCGCCGGAATGAGCGCCGCCGCTCGGCCGGTGAGTTCGACATACGGCTTGCCGCTGCGCTCGTGGCGCACGCCGATGCTGCGCCATGGAATCGCATGACCGAAAGCCTTGCGGGTCGCTTCTTTTGCGGCAAACGCACCGGCCAATCGCTCGTGTGGATAGCGGTGCTTGCGCGCGTGCGCCAGCTCATCAGCGGTAAAAACTTTTTTGGCAAATTTCTCGAGCTGTTTTTCATCGAATCGAAAGCGGTCAACTTCAGCGACATCTGTGCCGAGACCGATGATCATCTCTTTCAAAATCCTCGAGTGAGCCGTGCATGCCTACCAAAGGACTTGCACTGGGCAGGTTGAAGGTTGATGTATCGAAACGCGCCCGCAACCGGGAGGGAAACTCGTCGGATCGCCTTGGAGAAAATAACTCTCGTCCCCATCAATGGCGTTGGAACCGATCTTTGCGAGCGACTCGCTCCCTGTTTGGAAGAAAGATTCTTTCATAAGTTCGCAGTCGAAAAGCCGCTCACCCTCTCCCCTACGCAAGCAAACTCTATCCGCCGTCAATTCTTCCTGAACACCGTCTTCAACCGAATGCTCGCTGCCTATCCAGCGCGCGATGGCTTATTGCTTGGCATCATTGGCAGCGATCTGTATAAAACGTCGCACAATTTTATCTTTGGAGACGCAAGTGAAACCGATCGCGTGGCAGTTGTTTCAACGTTTCGTTTAAAGCCAGAATTCTACAACGAGCCCGATGATGACGCAGCGCTTTTCAATCGCACGCTGAAGGAATGCGTGCATGCGCTTGGCCACGCTTTCGGATTAAAACACTGCTATAACACGCGCTGCGCGATGTATTACAGTCATTCGATTTACGACACTGACGCCAAGCTCACGTATTTTTGCGATACGTGCGATAAGCGCGTTCGCGCCAACCGTTAATTGTTATTCAGCGCCCACGAAAGGGCAATCTGTGTCTTGGCATCCGGCAGCTCGTCGGCGATAACGAGTCGCCAAGCCTCACGCACGTCAAAC
>JBPYDX010000098.1:0-5030 GCA_051986115.1 Candidatus Eremiobacteraceae bacterium | reverse complement strand
GTTTTTCGAGTCTCCAACCGGTTAAACTTGGCTCGCGCCAAAACTCCAGCAAAGATGGAGCTGGCGCTCATGAAAGTCGTTCCGAAAAAACATTGGGGAGATGTGTCGCACTGGCTCATTTTGCACGGCCGGCAAGTTTGCCATGCCCTCAATCCGGCGTGCGCGACCTGTGTTCTGTGCGATGTGTGTCCGAGCGCAAAGCGTTTTCTTAGGCGTTCGGCTTTACGGGCAAAGGACGCCGCCCAAAAAACGACGGGCTGAAAATTGCTTTGAGCACGATCGAACGCAGCGCTCGCCGGCGATCGAGTGTCCCTAACCCATAGCCAATCGCGCGACTCGCATAGTACGGACTTTCTGCGGCGCGGCGGACGATGAGGTTCATCAGCGTCGCGCTTTTTGCCAAGTTCTTGAGCAACCGCCCGCACGAAAGGTAGCCGCCTGCAATTGCTGTCCACTCGCGTTCGTGTGCGCTCAACACCTTGGTGGACGCATCGTTGGCTTGCAAAGCCGTGAGCGCCGCTCGACCGGCTGACCGCCCGGAAACGAGGGCCGTGTAAATTCCTTCACCGGTCAGCGGATCGACGAGTGAAGCTGCGTCGCCGCACAACATCGCTCCGTCGAAGACCGTGCGACGGTGTGCGCTTGATATGGGCAACGGCCAGCCGATCGCGCGTCCGATCGGCGTGGCGCTTTTCATTCGCGCAGCGACGCCGGGCACGGACGCAATGAAATCGTCGAGCAAGTCGCGCAGCTTGCGCCGAGAGCGGTTGAGCTCTCCAGAATAGATCCCTATGCCGACATTTGCGGTCTGGTGGCCGGTCGGGAAAACCCAACCATAGCCTGGCAAGAGCTTGGGATCATAATAGTAGATTTCTAAGTCATCGTTCAATCCAGTTACGCCATCGTAGTAGCCACGCAGCGCAAAGCCGAGATCGCGCTTGGATGCCTCAGGCACGCGCAGCGATTTTGCCACCACAGAATGCGCACCATCTGCACCGATCACCACTTTGGCAGCCACTTTCTTTACGCCGGTGCCGTCAATATACTCAAGACCGTCGACACGCCCGTTGCTGCGGGTAATCGATGTCACGGCGGCGCCCTCGTGTAAGCGAGCTCCGGCGAGCACAGCCGCTCGCGCTATTTCGGCGTCTAACAAGAGGCGCGGCACGACCCAACAAGCCATGGGTTTGCCATCAGCGCCCGCGGGCGGGTCCGCAGTAAAGCTCGCCCCACTCGGACCACCGATAACACCGCCAAACGTTTTGACCGCTTTGTCGCCGAACGCTTCGAGGGTCACTCCCATGTCGCTCAGGACATCAACCGCATGCGCGGTGATACCGTCACCACAACTCTTATCGCGCGGAAAGTGCGCGCGTTCGAGCACAAGCACATCGGCTCCAGCGCGTGCCAGCGCGTGCGCCGCCGCCGAGCCTGCGGGCCCTGCGCCGGCGATGACGACGTCAACGGCCGTCAATGATCCCACGCAGTTCCTCGAAAACCGCATCAACTTCGTCGCTTGTATTATAAAAGTGCGGGGCGATGCGGATACCCGCGTTCGGACGGTAATCAACCATGAACCCGCGCTTGATGAGCTCGGCACTAGCCTCTTGCGCACCAGCACAGTCAACCGTCACATGGCCGCCGCGTTGGCGCCAGTCAAGCGGTGAATGAACAGTCAAGCCCATCTGCTGCGCGTTGCGCACAGCGCGCGACGTTAGCTCGATGTTGCGCTCGCGAATTGCTTGAACGCCAATCTTTGAGATTATTTCTAGACCGCTGATGCCAGCATACAGTGCCGCGGGGCTTGGCGTTCCGCCGGCGTAACGCCACGCATCGTCGGCGAAATCAAGCGCAGTCATGTCGAAATCGAAAGGGCGCTTGTGGGAGAACCAACCCACAAGCGTTGGGCGTAACCGATCGTAAAGGTCTGGTCTTACGTAGAGAAATGCGACACCAGGACCGCCGCACAGCCACTTGAGAGCGCCGCCAACGATGGCGTCGACACCGAGCGCACGGGCGTCAATCGGTAGCGCGCCAATTGATTGATACACGTCCAAAAACACCATCGCGCCGACGCTGTGCGCTTTTTCAATGATCGCTTTTGCATCGGTGAGGTAGCTCGAACGAAAGAGAACGTGCGAAATTGGCACTGCAAGCGTGGCATCGTCAATTGCGTCGATCATGGCTTGCGTATCAACGCTCACACCGTCACGGCTTTTGACAATTTCGATGCGCGCTCCGCGGCTAGTTTGCGCCTGCCAGTTATAATGAATAGTTGGAAACTCGAGATTTGAGTAGACGATCTTGTTGCGCCGGCCGGAAAAGTCTAAGCATGAAATCAGGATTGATTCGGCGATCGAAACGTTGGGCTGCATGATTACTTCGCCCGGCTTCGCGTTGATCAATAAGGCCACCAGATCGCTGGCTTCGCGAACGAGCGCTAACCATTGGTCCCACGCCAGCACGCCCTGTTGGCTCCAATCATCCGCGTACTGCGCCAGCCGGCCGGCGGCGCGGGCTGGCATTGCACCAAGCGAATTGCTAATCAGATACGTGCACCGAGAGAGGATGGGAAACTCATCGCGCCACTGAAGCAGCGCATCGGCCTGAGTCAGCATGAAGCCCGTTTCGGCTCGCTACTCAGCCGCTCCCGTGGGAGGAGTCAGCAGATGTGGCGTTTGTGCGTTGCGATCTTGTTAACTGGGATAACGTTGGGGTTGCTTGCCCAAGCGTTCGCTGGAGAACAAACCGACGTCAAGCCCAACGTCAGCGTCCCCTTTTCGCTACCAGCATCATTTTCGGGTATGACGCCGTGTCCTAATTGCGCCGGGATTCTCTTGAGCGTCACGCTCAATCGTGATGGCACGTACAAGCTCGAACGTGAGTATCTGGGCCGCGAAGCAATTGGTGGCGAAATGGGGACGTGGCGCTACGATCAAGCGCAATCACAGTTGAAGCTTTTTCCTCACGCGAGCAAGACTGTCGAGCTGTTCAAAGTTCATCTTCAGCCGACACTCGAAATGCTCGATATGCACGGCAAGCCGATAGGATCTGCCAACACGTATTTGCTTTCTCAAGTGTCAGAAAAGGCTGCGCCCTCCGAAGCAGCTACCGTACCGCTGGCATTAGAATCGGTGCTGTGGCGTCTCACCCAACTCGATGGCAAAGGGATTACAATCAGTGCGGGTGAGCAACCAATCACTATGGCGTTTGATGCTGCGGATACTCGCGTGTCAGGCTCATTAGGTTGCAACCGGTTCAATGGCCCGTACGAACGCTCAACCAGCAGTTTGCACATTGGTCTGCTTGCAGTCACCCGCATGATGTGTATACACGATGTTATGGTGACGGAAGACGCTCTCGTCAAAGCGCTGACGGCAACCGCATCCTATGCAATTGAAGGTCAGGTGCTAAGTCTTTACGATCGAAACGGCCGGATTGTAGCACAGTTCAAAGCTGCAGGCACCAACGCTTAGCCCGCAAAGCGCGGCAGCGTATCTAAGCGTGGATAAACCATGTTTCTGCCGGCTAGCTTGGCACGATAGAGTGCTGCATCAGCGGCCTTGAGCAGCGTTTGCATTTGCGAACCGGCTTCTGGAAAAGAGGCAACACCTAGGCTCGCAGTAATGGAGACTTCACCATCTTTGGTCTGCCACTCGGCTTCGGCGATTTTGGCAGCCATGCGCTCAGCCAGCATAATTGCGTCACTCAACTGGGTTTCGGGCAACAAGACGATAAACTCGTCGCCGCCGTAGCGAGCAACAATATCCGAGATCCGCACCGATGACACCAGCACGTTGCCAAACTGGCGCAATACCTGATCGCCAAAATCACGGCCGAATCGTTCGTTGATCGCTTGTAAATCGTCAACGTCAACCATCACAACGGTGAGCGGTCGTTTACGGCGGCGCGATTCCGACAAACGCTTGCGCAAAACATCCTGGGTGAAACGGTAGTTGTACAGCCCTGTTAACGGGTCGGTAATCGCCATACGCGCGCTCTCTTCGAGCATGCGCGCGTGACGCAACGCCACCGCTAACTCATCGGTAACCGCGTGAAAAATATTTTGATCTTCAGCGCTCGCGTGGCGATCGTCAAAACCAATAACTTGAATGGCACCAATAATATCGTCACCAATCGCAAGCGGTTTGGTGAGCACCATTGACACATCTGCAAGCGACTGGTTGGTGAAGTAGGGATGTTCAAGCGCAAGTGCGGCGTCATCGCTGGTCAGCATCGTCTGGCGATACAGCACCGCGCGCGAAAGTGGGCCGCTCGTTTCGCTCGACGCGTCGCTCACCTCTACGGGCTCAGCGCCTTCTGGATCGAACCCCCGTTGGGCAACATTGTGCAGCCGCGCGTCGCCAGCTCCGTAAAGATATAACCGGCCGGCGTCGAGTCCCATCACATCCAGCAGCTTCTCCAGGCCTTTGCTCGCGATTGCTCCGAGGCCAACCTCGCGGCTCAGCGATTTAATGACGTCGCGCATCAAGATCAGCGTGCGGTTTTGGCGCTGCAGCTGCTCGACGTTTTTCTTTTGCTGTGAGATATCTTTACTGAAGGCTACGAGCCCAACGATCTGGCCATGTTGATCGCGAGCTGGGGATGCAGACAGCAGCACCTCCGTGCTACCACCTTCGCGACTGCGGCATTCGACTTCAAAAACGTGCACTTGTTCGCCGCGCGCGACCCGCGACAGCATCTCGCGAATATCATCGCGGCGCTCGGCTGGAATAATTGGTAATTCATAAAACAGCCGCCCGAGCGCTGCATCACGTGTAATGCCAAAGATGCGTTCCGCACCTTTGTTCCAGGCGACCACGTTACCCTGTAGATCGATTTGCACGATTGCGTCGTTCGATTCTTCAAGGATGCGGTCGAGGAAGTTGCGTGCGGACTTTGCCTGCTCGTACTTGCGAGCTGCATCAATTGCCGCCCCGCCTTGCAAACCAAGCTGGCGAACGATTTCAGTTTCCGATTCTACTACCGGCACACGTTCAGCATAGAACAATGCGATCGCGCCAATCGGT
>JBPYDX010000097.1:0-3226 GCA_051986115.1 Candidatus Eremiobacteraceae bacterium | reverse complement strand
CTTACTGGGGCTGGGCGATCTTCTTTGCCATTCTCTTTACCGGCCTAAATATTCAGGGGGTCAAAACATCAGCGCGCGTCAATGGCGCGCTAGCCGGTGCAATGGGGGCGGTCATCGCCGTCTTTTTCATCGGAACCGTTCATTATCTCTTCGGCGGTGCGCCTCACGGTGCGGGGTTCTTTAGCCTGCCTTTTTACAATCCTCAGACCTTTGATCTCCAAGCTGTGCTGGGCGGTACCTCGATCGCCGTTTTGACATACATCGGCTTCGACGGCATTTCGACACTATCGGAAGAGTGCGAAAATCCGCGTCGCAACATTTTGCTGGCAACCGTCGCCACGTGTCTTGTGATCGGCCTGCTATCGGCTGCTGAGGTTTACGCCGCGCAGCTCGTCTGGCCAACGGGGCAAAAATTCCCTAACGTCGACACCGCGTTTACGTTTGTCGCCGGCAAGGTGTGGGTGCCTTTGTTTGCGATTGTTGGCTTCACCCTACTGATCGCAAACTTCGGATCTGGAATGGGCGCACAACTCGGCGCGGCCCGTTTACTCTACGGCATGGGTCGCAGCAACGCACTCCCTGAATCTTTTTTTGGCGCTGTCGATCCGCGCAAGCGCATTCCACGCAACAATGTGCTGTTTGTCGGCGCAATAGCACTGGCCGGCGCTTTTATACTTCCGGCAATTGCCGGCACGATGACGGGCTATGGCCTTGGGGCAAGTCTGTTAAATTTCGGTGCGCTCATTGCGTTTATGGGCGTCAATGCGGCGGCTTTTGTCCGCTACTTCTTGCGCGAGGAACGCAAGAGCTGGCTGAATTTCGTCCCCCCAATGGCGGGCTTTCTCATCTGCGGCCTGTTGTGGTGGGGTTTGAGTACGCAGGCGAAAGTACTTGGCACCATTTGGATGCTCGTGGGCATTACGTACGGCGTGTGGAAAACGCGGGGCTTCAAAGGTAATTTAGTCAGCTTCGAAATCGCTCCCGAAGAAGCCTAACGCAAATCTTCCCTTATTCGTTCACCAATGCTTTGGTTAGGCCTCGAGGAGCGTCGGCATCAACTCCCCGTTCTCTAGCCGCGTACAGTGCGATAAGCTGCGCGGTGACAAGCCAACCTAGTGTGTTGAACGAAATGTCAACGGTCGGTCCTAGCCTCTTCACGCCTGCAACAGATAGACCGATCGTGTAACGCAAAGCCTGCGACGCTTCGAGTTCAACCAAGGGTCGCTGCACGGCGGCAAGTGCATCTTCGTCTGCAATCCCAATGACTGCACTGGAATCACCAACCATCGCAATGCTGCCGTGTCGGAACTCTCCAGCAGAAAAACCCTCTGCGTGGATGTATGCCGCTTCTTTGAGCTTGAGCGCGGCTTCGCGAGCCACCGGAAGTCCATAGTCTGAACCCAAAAACGCTGCGCTCGAACGCGTCGCGATGGCGCGTGCGGCTACAGTCACATCATCTTGTTGCGGGCTTTTAAGCCAGGTGCGCACCGTTGCGGCGGTGGCCAAAAGCGAATCTTTGCCGCGGTGACTTCCTTGATGCAATATCGAGGCCGCCCACAAGAGCATCGCAACTGAGGCGGACACGCTTTTGCTGGCTGGAACCGCAAGCTCCCTACCTGCACCAATGTCGATATTCGTGTCTGCTATTGAAGCTAGCGGCGAGTCAATTTGATTTGTTAGTGCCACCAGCCGTGTCGGGCGAAGCATGCCGACTGCGTCCAGCAAGTCTGTTGATTGGCCACTTTGTGAGATGGCTATCACCGTACTGCCTAGATAAGCAGTGTGATCCAACCTTGCTTCCGTCGCCGCTAACGCATGCGCGTACAGACGACGACGGCGCAGCGCAAGCGCGCCAAGTTCCGCTACAAAAAGAGAGCTGCCACTGCCCACTAAGACAACGCTGCCGCTGAGGTTTGCGGCAAGCTCTTCGGCCTTGTGACTAGACGCAAGCCGTTCCCAAACGTCGGGCTGCTCGTGAATTTCTCCCTCGAAATTCAAACCTAACGTCCGATCGCTCATAAGATGACGTTGTCCATCGAGCGACTAAATCCGTGCAACAACAATGAAACAAACCGGCATCTTACTACTTCAATGCCCGGATCGCAAAGGCGTTGTCGCTGCCGTCTCAACGTTTATCTACGAGCGCGCAGGCAACATCGTTCGCACCGACGAGCATCAGGACCCAGACCGCAATCTCTACTTCTTACGCCTGGAATGGGACCTTAGCGGATTTACAATCGGCCTCGACCACTTTGCCGCCGAATTTGACTCGATAGCGACGAAGTTCGACATGACTTGGCGCGTCGCACAATCATCATACCGTCCTAAGGTCGCGATTTTTGTTTCCAAGGCAGGCCATTGTCTTGCCGACCTCTTGTTTCGCCACCAAATCGGCGAACTCGCGTGCGAGATTCCGCTTGTCATCTCCAACCATCCGGATTTGCAAAAGTTTACCGAATTTTATGGCATACCATATCACGAGATTTCCGTTGGCGACGACAAAACAGTTGCCGAGAACGCCGCGCTTGAATTACTCGCTCGCCACAACATCGACCTCATCGTCTTGGCGCGCTACATGCAAGTGTTAAGCGACCGGTTTGTTGACGCGTACCCCAACCGCATGATCAACGTGCACCACTCGTTCTTACCTGCATTTATTGGTGCCAAGCCTTATCATCGCTCGTACGAGCGCGGAGTTAAGCTCGTCGGCGCAACGAGTCACTACGTTACCAAAGTATTAGATGAAGGGCCAATTATCGAACAAGACATTGTGCGCATATCGCATCGGGATTCGTTGCCCGATCTTATCCGCAAAGGCGGCGACGCAGAGCGTGCGGTTTTGACCCGCGCGGTGCGTTGGCATATCGAAAATAAGATTATGGTCTATGGTAATAAGACAGTGGTGTTCGGCTAGCGCTTTACTTCTTTTCCTTATTGAGCCAAGACGGTCGCCATCATACCTTTATCCTCGTGGTCGAGGAGGTGGCAATGGTAGACAAACTCTCCTTTGATCACCGGATCTCTGAAATCGAGAAGAAGCTTGAGGGATCCGGGTACGAAGGTCCCGTTGGGCTGCGTTATGCCGTACGGAATGATGTAACTGTCGTACCAAAAATACGGCGGCGGTTGTGGAACGCCATTAATCGCTTCCACGATGAAGTGAACTTGGTGAATATGGAAGTCGTGAATCTCGTGCGTTTCGTTCACCACGTTCCACTCTTCGACC
>JBPYDX010000096.1:0-6988 GCA_051986115.1 Candidatus Eremiobacteraceae bacterium | reverse complement strand
AGCTGTTGAAGTTTTGTACGCGCGAGCACATCGCGTGGACCATCTTGGGTCTTGGAAGCAACGTGCTCGTCCGAGACAACGGCTTCGGCGGCATCGTACTGCGCTTGGGGGGTGATTTCACGCGCATTAGTATTGAAGGTGTGTTGGTTCGGGCGGGTGGCGCTGCACCGATTGTTTCGGTATGCCGCGAGGCTGCAAAAGCCGGACTTGCCGGCATGGAAGCGTTGGTAGGTGTTCCTGGTACTGTAGGAGGTGCCATTCGCATGAATGCCGGCACCAACGTCGAGATTGGCCAGCTCGTGCGCAGCGTTGAAGTCGTCGTAGCCGGCGAAGACGTGCAAGCCTTTACGCTTCCGGAGTTTGCCTATCGCAGTTCGACGCTCGACAGACGAGCTGTTGTATGTACCGCGCAATTGGAATTGCGGCCAGGCGAGAAGGCGCAGGTGCAAACCGAGCTGCTTCGTCACATTGAACGGCGCAACGCCACGCAACCGCTTGAGCTGCCAAACTCGGGCAGCATCTTTCGTAATCCGCCAGGCGATTACGCGGCCCGCCTGATCGAAACCGCAGGGTGCAAAGGGCTAACGGTTGGAGGCGCTCAGGTTTCCGAGAAACACGCCAACTTTATCGTCAATCGCGGTAGCGCGACGTGCGCCGATGTCCTTGCCGTAATCGAGCGAGTTCGCACCCAGGTAAAGGACAAGCACGGCATTGACCTGCAACTCGAGGTGCAGCTGCTCTGAGCGCTCGCAAGCCGACGGTCGCGGTGCTTATGGGCGGCAATTCTGTTGAGCGGGAAATAAGTTTGCAGACAGGCGAGGGCGTGATGCGCTCGCTGAGCTCGTTAGGCTACACGGCAATATCACTGGACTACGACAGCGCGACAGTCGACACGTTGCGTCGCGTCCAGCCATCGGCCGTCTTTAACGCGTTGCATGGCGGAGCCGGAGAAGACGGCACTATGCAAGCAGTGTTGGATTGGATGGGTCTCCCCTACCAAGGTTCAGGTGTGCGCGCCTGCGCTGTGGCCATGGATAAGTGGTTAACCAAAGCACTCTTACGTATCGAAGGTTTGCCCGCACCTCGTGGCATCCGAATCAGCGCACAACAGGCGGTGCGCGACAACGCTGCTGCGCACTTTGGCGTCCCATGCGTCGTCAAACCAAAAGCTGAGGGCTCCGCTGTAGGCGTCAGTATCGTGCGCGACGCGGCTGGGTGGGCAGAGGCAGTACGTCAAGCGTCTATAAACGCCAGCGAAATCGTTGTGGAAGAATATATAGAGGGGCGCGAATTTACGGTTGCGATTTTGGGAGATGAAGCGTTGCCGATTGTCGAGATTACACCTCACGATGGCTTCTACAGCTACCACGCAAAGTATTCGCCTGGCGGTAGTACGCACACGGTGCCGGCCAAGTTGGATGCAGAACTTGCGGAAAAAGTTCAGCGCAACGCGCTTGCTTTGCACAAGGCCTTGGGATGCCGCGATTACTCGCGCATTGACGTTATAGTCGACCGATCGGGTAACGCGCCGATTCTGGAATGCAACACGCTGCCAGGCTTGACACCCCTGAGCCTGTTTCCCGATGCTGCGAAAGCTGCCGGCATCCCCTACGACCAGCTCGTGGAACGGCTGCTGTTGTGCGCTCTATCACGCGCCGGGGCCTGACACCCGGGCAAACTGCCGAAGTATAATAGGGAGCGGCCGGTTCGGCCGAAAAGGCGATGTTGGGCGACTTCTGGTCAGAACTTTTTGGTAGCGTTGGGAATTTACTCAACATGTTGGCGCAAGGCCGCCAACAGCGAGAATTCACTTTTCTTGATTCCGATAATGCCGCGCCGACGATGCCCGACGATCTTGCAGCCAATCAGACATCAACGCCGGCACCACCGATGTGGGTGCAAGCAAAAGCTCAACTCGAAGGGCTGCAAAAAGCTGATCCCAACTTCGTTGAATCTACTTTTCTAACCCAAGCCGCAAAAACATACAGTGCCGCGCTCACGGCCGAAGGCGCCATGGACACAAGCTCGCTTTCCGGCCTCGTGACACCAGCCTTCCTCGACCATCTCAACCAAAACATTGCTGGCTGGCACTCGGGCGGCTTCACGCGCGTTGTCAGCGACCTGCGCTTGGACGATCCCACAGTCATGAAAGTTTCCGTCGGCGGAGAAACACAGGCACTGACGGTGCGCTTTACCGGAAATGCCAAGCGCTTTACCAAGGAAGACATGACGAATTTGGTCACAGAGGGAAGCGCGCAGCCTGATTCTTTTACAGAGTTTGCCACATTCGTGCGACCGGCCGGCTCGACGACGCCACAGGCCGCAACAGCCGGAGGTCCCAGCCACTGTCCGTCGTGCGGAGCACCGGTGCAAGATGGCGCATTAACGTGCGCGTTTTGCGGAGCGACGTTAAGCGGGACCGGGGGCATTTGGCTTTTAGACCACACGAGCACATCCGCTTACACGTAATTCCCCAGGTCGGCGGACGCGTTTTCAATAAGCATGAGTGTCCGCATGCGCATCGGCAAAGTTTTCGGTATCGAAATCGTCATCAACCTGAGCTGGCTCTTCATCTTTGCGTTTGTGGCCTGGTCGCTCGCAGATGTCGGACCATTTCGGCTCATCAACATCCCTCCATTCGAACGCATGGGGCTTGGGATCATCACAGCGTTGTTCTTTTTTGCAAGCGTTCTCGCGCATGAGCTGGCTCACTCGCTCGTAGCACGGGCGCGGGGCATCCCGATTAAACAGATCACACTCTTTATTTTTGGCGGCGTGTCCAATCTCGAGGGCGAGCCGACCACAGCGCCTGTGGAAGCATGGATCGCATTCGTTGGCCCGCTGACCAGTTTGCTGCTCGGCCTCGTGTTCGCGATCATTAGCATTCTGCTGGGTTCCACAACACCGTTTAGAATCGCGGCAGCGTATCTTGCATTCGCTAACGTAATTTTGGGTCTGTTTAATTTGCTGCCGGCCTTCCCGCTGGACGGCGGCCGGGTCTTGCACGCGATCATCTGGCGATGGACCAAGAGCCGGTTGCGCGCAACACAAATTGCCGCTACCGTTGGCCGCATTCTCGCGATCGGGCTTGTGACGTACGGCGCCTTCGTAACGCTAACGTCCAAACTGAGCTATGTGTGGGGGCTGTGGTATATCTTCATCGGTTGGTATCTGCTGCAGGCTGGCGGTGCGGAGCAAATGCAAGCTGAAATGCTCAGTGCGCTTTCTGGCCTCACCGCCGGCGATATCGCGGTGCCCCCTCCTGAGCCTCTTGCAGCTGATGCAACCGCCGACGCCGCCCTGCAAATAATGATGAAGACCGGCAATCGCGCGCTTCCTGTAATGCTGGGAGATCAGTTACTCGGCATCATAACAATGAGCGATTTTACCAAGCTCAACGGCCGCGGTCCTAGCGATGCGTATGTTACTTCTTTAATGACTCGTCTTGCTGACCTAAAGTCAGTGTCGCCCAGCGTCAGCGCGGTCGACGCGCTGCGCATGCTTTCGCAAAGTGGAGTAGCGCAGCTGCCCGTCATTGATGAAACCGGTAAACTTGTCGGCTTCGTAACGCGGGAGAGCATTTTGAACCGCTTGCCTCTGCAACGTGAAATGCAACGCGTTACGCGCGCTGCGTGATCAGCAAAGACTGACGCTTCTTATCTTGGGTGGGCTGGCGCGACGGGCGCCGGCATCGCGGGCATCGCTGGCCGGAATCCTCCGAAGTTTTGCCACTGTGGCATTTGCATGTGAAATGCTGGCGCGTGCGCCATGCCGGGCTGCAACATTGGGTGTAGTGGTGCAGGATGCAACACTATTGGATCCTCGTGGGGCGCGCTCGGTAACTCGTGTGAGAGCGTCGGGGTGTGACTGAAATGAATCTCTGGGTTTTGCATGTTGAGCGAACGTTCCATAGGGAGACGAACGTTTTGGTAGTTTGCCGGCTCAAGGCGCTCGAAAGCAACGAGGTGCGTGGGCGAGGTCGGTTTGGCGATCGGGCGAGCAATCACTGCGTAGCGCAAACCTGATGGTAACGTTTTGCGATCGCCCAAAATTTGCAGGGGCGCGGTCGAATGGACGATTAGCGTGTGTCCGCTGGGCAACCTGAAGTGGGTAGCGAGAACTGCATTGCGAGCAACAACTCCGACCGGGACGTGCGCATAGCCCCAGAAGAAGCCGGGATGACCAAGCCACGGTGTCAGCGGGAAAGAACCTGGGATGCCTGAGATGGTGAAGAACGCGACACCCGTAGGGAAGAACGGATTGAAAAAGTACACTGGTATAATGCCGCCGACCGTGAAGAACAATGCGCCCGGCGTGAAGCACGAGAATCCCGGCGGGAAGAAACCAAAGCGTGAAAAGCCGGGAAAACGCCAGCCAAAGCCGTTGTATCCATAAAAAGGCGAATTTAAATATCCAAGCCCGCCGCCACCGTAGGTGCCGACGGTATAATCCGTGCTCGTGCCAACATCAACACGGAATGACCAGCTCCACGCAAACGGGCTGCCGTCATCGGCGGTGCCGGCCACTGAAACATTGTGTGCACCAGTCGACAACGCCACACTAGGTGTGTAGGAAAAATACGCAGACGAGATGGTTGCTTGATCGGAAATGTCGGTGCCGTCAAGAGTGATGCGCACAGATGACGGATTTACGGGAGATGTGCCGCCGTTGAAACGCGCGTAGATCGTTGGATAAGCCGCGCCGATGAGCGCTCCCGATGCGGGGCGCAAATCCTCCACGGTAGGCGCAAGTTTTGATGCGACCGACAACGTTGGACCGCTCGTCATAGCGGCAAAGTTGCCAGGCTTGAATCCCGACACGATGACGATCGTGTTGCTCTGATCGTCATAATCGACAGCAACTCCGAGCGCGTCGGCTACGAACCGCAGTGGAATCATCACCCGGCCCGCGATTTCGCGCGCCCCGATATCCAGCGTCTTTGGCTGGCCGTTCACCCAACCTTGATTGGTTCCCACGCGCACTTGCACGAGCACGCCATTAAGCGCCGCCGATGCAACTTGTCGCACGGGATCGTAGGCAACTTGCGCGCCCAAGCGCTCAAGCACGCCGCGTAATGGCACGAGAATATGGTCGCCGTTGACAACGGCGGGCACATCTGCCGGCAAGGCGGTTCCATCGACCATAATAGTCGGTGAACTCGCGCGAGCGGGAGTGACCGGGGCCAGGAGCAAGGCGAGGACGGCGAGTGAGATGAGCAGGCGATATGTGGGACGCATCATGGCCCCCTTGCGACCGCAAACCGTGCGGCACTTCAATCAGTTAGGGTACGCCCAGTAGGACTGTATTCCGCTCCAAGAAGACTGCTCCCGCCATCCAGCCGTCAAGGTCGCAGGAACGCCTTGCCAGAGCCTCGTAACCCGGCTATAATGCTCTTGGCACTCAAGTGCTGAGACTGCTAAATAACTAAAAAGCCCGTTTTTGGCGTATCCCGAGCTGACTGTGAGTGAATCAGCCGTCTTCCCCGCGCGGCAATGCGGCATCACTTCGCGGCCCGGCGCTGCGACCTCAAACGCAGGATCCTTTAGGAGGAGCAAGTTCCGTGGCAGCAACCGCGACCAAAGTTGAACTCAAGCCTACGGGCGAGCGCGTCGTCCTCGAGCCCGTCGAACCGGCCAAGACGACCGCAGGGGGCATCATTCTCCCCGACACAGCGCAAGAGAAGACACAAGAGGGCCTCATTATCGCCGTGGGTCCCGGCCGCAAGACCGACAAGGGCGAAGTCATCCCCATCGATCTCAAAGTCGGTGACAAAGTCATCTATTCCAAATACTCGGGTTCCGAAGTCAAGCTCGACGGCACCGAGTACCTCATCATCAGCGAGAAAGACGTTCTCGCTATTGTGAAACGCTAAAGGAGCTCAAAGCAAACTATGGCAGCCAAAGAATTATTGTTCGACGAGAACGCGCGGCGTGCGCTTGAGCGCGGCGCCAACGCACTCGCCGACGCGGTCAAGGTGACACTCGGTCCCAAAGGCCGCAACGTCGTCCTCGATAAGAAGTTCGGATCACCGACGATCACCAACGACGGTGTGACGATCGCCAAAGAAATCGAACTGCCCAACCATTTCGAGAACATGGGCGCCCAACTCGTCAAAGAAGTGGCGAGCAAGACCAACGACATAGCTGGTGACGGCACGACCACTGCGACGGTGCTCGCGCAAGCGATCATTCGCGAAGGTCTGCGCAACGTTGCCGCAGGCTCCAACCCGCTGGCGATTAAGCGCGGCATTGAAAAGGCCGTTGAAACCACGGTGAACGAGCTCAAGAAGATGGCCCGCAAGGTCGAGACCAAGGAAGAGATTGCACAAGTTGCAAGCATCTCAGCCAAAGACAAAGAGATCGGTGCTATCATCGCCGACGCCATGGAGAAAGTTACCAAAGATGGCGTCATCACAGTTGAAGAATCCAAGACGACCAAGACCGAGCTCGAACTCAAAGAAGGCATGCAGTTCGATAAGGGCTACATCTCGCCGTACATGGTGACGGATCCAGAGCGCATGGAAGCCGTTCTTAGCGACCCGTACATCCTCATCACCGAGCGCAAGATCTCGGCTATCGCCGATATTCTCCCGCTGCTCGAGAAGGTTGTGCAGGTGCAAAAGCCCCTGCTGCTGATCGCCGAGGATGTCGAGGGTGAAGCGCTTGCGACACTCGTGGTCAACAAGCTGCGAGGTACGTTCACGACCGTTGCCGTCAAGGCGCCCGGTTTTGGTGACCGTCGCAAGGAGATGCTCAAGGACATCGCCGTGCTCACGGGTGGAACCGTCATCTCCGAAGAGCTTGGACTCAAGCTCGACAAGATCACCATCAACGAGCTGGGCAAAGCACGCCTCGTCAAGGTGACGAAGGAAGAGACAACCATCGTCGATGGCGCTGGTAAGAAGGAAGAGATCAAAGGACGCATCGAGCAGATCAAGCGCCAAATTGATGAGACCGACTCGGACTTTGATCGCGAGAAACTGCAGGAG
>JBPYDX010000095.1:0-6018 GCA_051986115.1 Candidatus Eremiobacteraceae bacterium | reverse complement strand
GTTACTTGCTGGAACAGGTCCCATCCGATCCGCGTGGTTCAGATTGCAACCATCAACCGCGCACGGCTGGGTAACGCTTGGCCCAATGTTGTGCAGCGCAGCCGCCGCGGTCGCTGCGCTTGCTATGTTTACTGTGTTTGCAACCCCGATGATCGACACATTTGCTGCAAATCATACACCGGGAGATAGCATCGCATTCACCACCACAACGTATTCTCAAGGGGGCCTTGAAAGCGGTGCGTCTTCCCAAGATCTTGGCGATCTCGAACAAGCTTTTGGCGTTGCACAAGTCATTGTTCAAACCGTATTGGTGATGAGTATGCTTTTACTACTCGCCAGCACGTGGAGGCTTCCATTCGGCGCCGCGACACTCGTTATCGCGCTTCCTTCAGCCGTGCAAGCGCTCATGGTTGACAATTATTGGCTTATCGCCGGTGTGCTAGCAACTGGCGTGCTCGCCGATATTATAGTCAAAATGCTGGGTTCGCCACTTTCTGGCATAAAACTGTACACGGTCGCAGCATCCGTCGCTGCACTGTACTTCGTTTTTATGTTCGCGGTGCTGCGGCTCACGGTGGGTCTCGACTGGCCGCCGACCTTACTAGCGGGATCGGTTACTTACGCTGCAGCGACGGGATTGTTCTTGGCTTTCTTGATCGACTGGCCGCTACGAACGCGCACTAGACTGACAGCCAGGTAGACACAGCTCAGCACAACGAGCCACACGATGCCAAAATGATCGTAGGCCGTTACGAACCCATTTCCCACGCGAGCGAAGACGAGCCCTCGCTGACCAACGCCGAGTCTGGCGATAACATTGCCGTTCGGGTCAATGATCTCAGAGATGCCGGTGCTGGCTGCGCGCACCACCCAACGGCCAGTCGCTACCGCCGAAATCACCGCCGCATCTGCGTGCTGATATGGTTCGGGCGTGCCTGAAAACCAAGCGTCGTCGGTTGCAATCATAAGAAGGTCGGCTCCCGCGTTCGCGGTAGCTCGCGCATAGGTAGCATAGGCTGACTCGTAGCAAATCATCGGGCCCCAGCGGTGTCCGTCGGCCGCAAGCAAACTCGGTCCAGGTCCTGCGCGAAAGTCAGAGGCATTGTCCATTACGGGCAAACGTCGAAGCAGGTTATTAAAGGGCAAATATTCTGCAAATGGCACGAGCCAATGCTTGTGATAAACGCCTGCAACCGAACCGTGTGGTGTTAGATCCAGCAATGCGTTGTAATAGCCATCCGTAGACGGGGTGTCTATCGTCCCAGCAATCAGCCAGGTGTGTGTCGAGGCCGAAAGCGCCTCAAGCTTCCTTAATAAGGAGGGGTCTTGTCGCGCGGACGTAGTGATGGCGGTTTCCGGCCAGATGACAACACTGGCTCCAAGCTTCGCCGCGCTGCGTGTCATCTCGGTGTAAATCGTTTGAGTTTGTTCAAAGATTTTGGGGTTCCACTTTTCGTCCTGTTCGATATTCCCCTGAACAACTGCGACCGCAACTGTCGTTGGGGGTAAAGCTTGAGGGCGCGAGAGATTCGTGATTGCAATGATGCCTCCTAAAACCGCGAGTACTATCACGCCAGCTTTGTTGGCAGATCCGTCCTTGCTCAGGATTGCTGCGATCCCAGCATTCGTAAGCGCGACAACAACAGTTAGCAGATAAACGCCTCCGAAGCTGGCGATGGGCAAAAGCCAGGCGATGTTTGCCGCCACCAAGCCCAATTCACCGAAGGGGACGCCAAGAGATCCGCTCGTGCGTATGATTTCGAAAACAAGCCACGCTGCCGGCAGCGCAAAGATTGACCACACTGTGAATTGAGCGCGACTTATGAGCGCCGCTGTCGCTGCGGTTGTTGCCACCGCGAGCCCTTCGATTGCGCAGAGCAAGAGCAGCGCAAAAGGTGCCCAGGGGCCGACAAATTGGAAAATTGTAATCGACGTCCAGTAAAGGATGCCAAAAAAGATGATTGTTCCGGCAAACCATCCCCACCAAAACGCCTGCTTCCACGATTGGCTGGTCCATAGAACAAACAATGGGACTAGAGCAACGAGCGCAATCGGTCCGAGATCGAAGGGCGGAAATGCCAGGCTGAAGAGCGCCGGCCCAACCACGGACAACACAAAGGGGTAGACAACACGGGCAAGTACGGCCGCCAGGCGCGGCTGTCTAAGCGGGTTGGCGCCACATGCCGTAACCATTAGTCCATCCTACTTGTCAAGGTAAACGAATCGTAAAAAGCGCCCAGGCGTAACTTTTACGATCCATTTACCACGGCCAAGTACAGTGGAGCCGTTCTGCTCGCCGCAGGAGGGCTCGATATGTCGCAGCGCTGGTTAGCCGGCATTGCTCTGGCGTTTTGTATAACGGTTGTCGCCTATGTTGGCTGCTCGTCTAATCCCTCGACGCTTCCACCGCCTCATACACCGCCGCCAACAGTTGCACCCACGCAGACGCCAATATCTGAATCTGCGGTAGTCCCGATTGTCACGGCTACCGCTTTGTCGATCCCGGCGATTGGCGGTTTCTCGGGTACCTTTGTAGAGGCAAGTGACGGTGCGTCGCCTGGTGCAAAAGTCACGCTCACGAGCTATGACAAAGCGCCGATGGGTGCGCCGGCAGCGCAATCAATCGTGCGGGTTCCCTCGCGCTTTACGACTCGCGCCCACGTCTTTACGACTACAACTCCAACAGCGATCTTTTGGGTGAAACAAAAGTACTCCACGGCGCTTACTTTTTCGGGGTTCCCAGTGACCACGTGGCGAGTTCCAACGGGCGACACGACTCTTGGGCCCTTGGCGCTCGAAACGTTTGACGCTTCCACGAACACGCTCATGGATACAGAATTCGACACAAGCATAACTGGAAACACAGTAACATTTCCTGGAAACTCAGGATCACTCGCTGTCAATTCCACAGACACGTATTGGTGGGAACTGATCTCAGGCAAGCCGGTTCCATCCCCTTCGCCGACCATCTCGCCTTCGCCAACGCCTTCGCCGCTACAAATTACTTCCGGGACTCCGCCACCTGGAGAAGTGGGCGTTAACTATAATTCGAGTCCGGGTTTCAACCTCACCGCCTCTGGGGGCACGGGCAACTATTCGTGGGGCTGGTCGGGGACGAGTGGATCCTCAGTGCCACCTGGGCTGAGTCTTCAAACGAGCGGAATAATTACAGGCGTCCCAACGACAGCGGGCACCTACCATGTAGTTGTTACCGTCACAGACCCAGGGCCGCCAGTTCAGCATGCAAGTGCAAACTACTCGATAAGCATCAAGTCTGCGCCGCCTACCTTGTCAGCGACAGAGTACATCATTCCATCCGCATCGAGCTTCACGCAGGACATCGTCTTTGGACCAAACGCAAATCTCTGGTTTTCGGAAACGAATGCAGACAAAATCGGGCAGGTGACGACGAGCGGTGTATTCTCAGAGTACCCCGATACCACGTCAAGCGGGCCATTTGATATTACCGTCGGTCCAGACAACAATCTGTGGTTTGTCCACGGCAACGACATCATCGGAAAAATGTCGACTACAGGGACAGGCTCAAGCTTCTCGCTTAGCGGTGCTGGCGTGGGTTCACATTACGCACAAGGCATCGCGGCGGGCCCGGATGGCAATCTCTGGATAACCGAGCAAAGGCGCTTTGGATGCGGCAAAAAGTGCCTCCATTTCACCTCTTGGATCGACGTCATGACGACGAGCGGGGCAGTCTCGCCATCGACTTCGTACGAGGTAAGTAATATTATCTCGGCCGGGTTGAATCACATTGTGGCCGGCTCCGATGGTAATCTTTGGTTCGTCGAGACAGCTGCCAACAAAATCGGTAAGATCACGACAAGTGGTGTGATCACGCAATACCCAGTGCCGACGGCCTCGAGCAATCTTGGTTCGATTTTGACTCTTGGTCCTGATGGTAATATCTGGTTTTGTGAATACGGCGCAAACAAGGTTGGCAAGATCACGCCTGGTGGCACCATCACTGAATACGCAGTTCCTTCACCACTGAGTGGGCCATGGGGAATCACACCGGGTCCGGACGGCAATGTTTGGTTCACCGAAAATCTCGCGAGCCAAGTTGCCAGAATAACGCCGGCGGGTGCGATTACGGAGTACACGATTCCGACGGGAGGGAGCGCGCCAATTGGCATCACCAAAGGCCCAGACGGCGACGTATGGTTTGTCGAAACAGGCGCCAACAAGATCGCGAAATTCAGCCCAACAGCACCGGCGCGAGCTTGGCACACGAGGTAAAGTTACGAAATGTTGAAGATGTGGCTACCCGGGTTTACACCGTTAAGCCAGGGCACCTAACTGTAGAGGTCTAACGGCGCATGCATGTGGCTAGTGTACCTGCATGTCGCAACGATGTTCATAGCCTTCGCTCTGACCGCTGGTGTTGGATTTTTCTCTAGTCAGGTGCTTCGCACTCGTGACGTACGAACGATCCGATCTGTAGTGCCTTACGCCAACGCGTTGACGGGTGTCGGCGGAGCGTTACTTTTGATCGGAGTCCTGTTTGGCATAGGTGCTGCAGCCCAGTTTGGCATTTCGCTGACGGCGCGCTGGCTGGTCATTACGTACGTGCTCGTCGCATACATTATCATCGATGGCGTTTTTGCGCAGCGCCCTGCTAGACAGCGAATTGCGATCGCAGCGCAAGCAAGTGCGGAGGATCGGCCATCGGAAGAGCTCAACCGCCTCCTCGATAATAAACGCGAAACCGTCGGTGGCATCATCAGCGGGCTAGCGTATTTGGCGATTATTTTCCTGATGATCATAAAGCCATGAGCACGCAAGGCACGTTAGAGCGAGTTCAAGCATTTGAAGAGGCAGCAAAAGAACTGTCCGAACTGTTGCGTATCTTAGCGCAGTGGGAAGCCCGTGGCGGAGAGGAAGACAAAGTTCGCCGATTGCTTGCAGATGCAGTGTCGAAGTCTAAGGCACTGTCGCAGATGCAGGAGCGAATACTCGAGGATCTCAGCCACCTTAAGTCTAGCGACTAAACTTAGTCAGGTTAGTTAGTTGGTGCCGTCATGTCTGAAAACGCTTCCGAACTAGATGTTCTCATCGTCGGGGCCAGCCCGGTTCGGCCGCAAACCGCGCCGGCAAAAGCAAATTGAAGCGAGGGTTTTGCATACCTACCAATTGATCGCTGGGGTTTGAAGGGTGCCAACATGCAGCTGGCACCCCTTTTTTGCTAATGGTCCTGATCCGCAAACACTCTCTTACCATCGATGTTGATGACGACCGGAAGAGATGTGCCGTTAGGCAGTAGCAGTTTTTGGAACATGGCGTAGACTGTGTTTACGTTGCTTGCGTACTGCAAGTGGATGTAGCTCGTGCGAACGAGAGCAGTCCCTTGGTAAACGTTGGCCACGAGCGTACCTGAACAGTCGGCGTTGACGGTGATTTTACCCGTGAGGGTCTGGTACGCAGCGCTGCCACCAAGATTATTTATTTCGTCACCGGTAACGTTGCCGGCAGGGTCTTGATGGAACTTACCAACGGCTCCGACCGAAACCGGGCCAGACGGCAAAATGCCTACACCGCTATACGAAAACGCCCAGTTACCGGCCGTTGTGACGACCGAGCAGCCTCCGCCACCCCAGGCCCGTGCCGAAGCGGTTGGTCCACTGCCAAGCATCGTAAAGATTAACCCAGTTAATACTACAGTTGCCAAGATGTGCTTCATAATTTCTCCTTAAAAGAAGTGGGTGCTGACAGCAATCGTATGGCAACGGCGTAAACAGAACGTAAAAGGAACGATGCGAGACACGCTGAAGCCAGCTGGCCCTTCTGAAGGCTAGAAAGGTGTAGTTGGCATGTATATTTCGGTGGTTACGCTCCCGGTCAAGGACCTCGATCGCGCTATTAATTTTTACACAAACACGCTCGGCTGGGAGAAGACGATGGACGTTTCCATGGGTGATGACTCACGCTGGGTTACTGTCGCGCCAAGCGGTCAAGGCACGACCGCGTTCACGCTCGATCTCTCGCCTGAAGACGCCGGCAAATTTA
>JBPYDX010000094.1:0-6925 GCA_051986115.1 Candidatus Eremiobacteraceae bacterium | reverse complement strand
GTGCAAAAATCCCTGCCGCTGAATTACAGGCAGTCGAGCTGGCGCTCTTTGATGCTGAACTTAGCCGCGCCACGTCGATGTCTGATATCGCTCCAACAGCTACGTCTGGGGGCGAATTTTTTATTGCAACTCGGGTCATTTGGCACGATCGGGATCTCGGCAGCGTCGTCGAATATCTCGATCCTAACGTGCTGATCGTCGATGACATTGCGCGCACTTCGAACGTGCCGTTTGAAATTGATGATGGACGCGGTCGACCTCTGATGATCACGCAAACCGCGAGCTTGCATTCGCAGACGGATGCGCAGGCTTTCCAAATACCGTTTGCCGATCGTGAATTGCAGCTCACGCTCGCCGCTCCCCGGCACCTCGAAGTTAACCCGATCTGGTTTGCGCTTGGTTGGCTGGCACTCGTGTTTGCAATCGTTATGCCTATCGAAGTTGTTGGCCATATCAACCGGCGAGTGCAAGCTCTCAATGAAGAGCTCGAGGTGCGCGTCGCCGATCGAACCAAAGAGCTTGAGGAAAGCCTAGCTGAATCGCGGCGACTTGCAGTGGTGGTTGAATCCGTGCGCGAGGGCGTGTTAGCCATTGGCGCGAGCGGCTACATTCGCTATGTTAACGCTGCCCTGTGTAAAGAACTCGAATGCCCTGCCGACGAGCTCATCAATCGGCTGGTGGTTGAGGTTGTGCAGCTCGGTATTTCAGAGCAACAGCTCGCCGATATTCGAACGGACGTCAGTCAAAGCGGCTTTGTCTATCGCGAGATGGAGCGCATCCGCTGGAATGGCACGAAATATTTTGCAGGCGTTACCTTTACACGTCATGGCCATGAGGGCTCGCCGACGCTCATCGCGGTGTCGCGCGATATCACGCAGCGCCGTCGTCTCATCGACGAATTGTTTGCTGCCAAGGGCAAACTCGAACACGAAATGCACGCGCGAGCAGATTTCATCGCGACAGCGAGTCATGAACTTCGAACGCCGATTACCACGCTGCGCACGCTTTCGGCTCTTCTCGTGGATAAGATGAGCTCGCGCGATGCGCTGCCTGGCGACGAAGCGCGCCTGCTTGATATCTTGGATCACGAAACGCGACGCCTGTCTAACCTTGCCGAGGACCTGTTGAAGATAGCCAAGCTCGACGCGCCCGAAACGGCTCTCCAACTCGTCAATCTTGATCTCGGCGCTGCAGTAAAAAACGAAATCGAAGAAATCAGTCGCTTTATCAAGCCTGGACCGAGGATCACGACGCACATCGGCGCCAACGCGGTGATGGTGCGCGGAGACGAAAAAGCGCTGCGCAGTATTGTTGATAATCTTGTTGGTAACGCGAGGAAATTCACCGATACAGCGGGCCAAATCGACGTGACCGTCGAGCAAGCCGGCGTCCGCGTTCGCTTAACCGTCGCCGATACTGGAGTCGGCATACCAGAATCCGACCTGCCCCACATTTTTGATCGCTTTTATCGAGCGCCCCAGACTGCCGAACATGCAAGCGGAGCTGGCTTGGGTCTTGCGATCGTCGCGCGTTTCGTCGAGCTTATGCACGGCACGGTGTCGGTTGCTAGCCAAGTTGGCCGCGGAACAACGGTTACTATAGAGTTCCCTGCGGTGATCACACCGTGTCCGGCGGGTGTTACCGTGCCAAAACAAGGGGACAAGCAAGAGCAAACAACTGGAACTGCGTAGATGTCCACAATTTTGCTCGTCGACGACGAACCCCATCTTCGCTCAGTGTTGTGTGAGTATCTAAAATTTGCCGGTCACAGCGTCATCGAGTGCCGTGATGGTGATGAGGCGCTTGAACGCCTAAAAACCCAGCGCGCAGATATCGTGGTTTCAGACGTTTTGATGCCGGGCATGGATGGGTTGGCGCTTTGCGGCGCAATGAAGACTGATCCCACGCTCGCCGCTATTCCATTTCTTTTTGTTACGGCGCGCAGCGTTGATTCAGATATGCAAGCAGAGATGGACCGTATCGGCGACGGCAGCCTCCTTAAACCATTTGAGCCCGCGAATCTGCTGACGGCCATTGACATGGCTATTCAAAAACACACTTCGTATTAATCTCAAAAGGAACAGCACATGCAAAAGCTCGCTCTTGCCGACTTGGCGATGTGGTCGGTCTGGCAACCCGATCGCAACATGTTTTTCAACTCGTTCTTTGTCCAGCACACCGAGGGCAATGTTGTGGTCGATCCGCTCGCGCCAAGCGATGATGATATCGAATGGATGCGTTCTCGCGGAGGGATTCGATGGATTGTCGTTACCAATCGCGATCACGAACGCCGCGCGCGCGAGCTTGCCGCGGCGTTTGAGGCAACGATTACAACCGGCGAGCGCGAGGCAGCGCTGTTAAGCGGACCGGTCGGACGTACTCTCAAACATCAGGAAACGCTGGTCAACGGCATCGATGTCATCGCATTGGAAGGCGGCAAAACTCCGGGCGAAATAGCGCTCAACCTTCGCGGGCGTAAGGCCGCAATTGTCGGCGATGCGCTTTGGGGCGATCCGGCGGGTTCGTTGCGTCTGCCGCCCGATGAAAAACTGAGCGATGCACGTCTAGCGGTGTTGTCGCTGCGGCAAATTTGGGCGCTCCGCTTGGATACACTATTGGTCGGTGACGGCGCCTGTCTTTTCGGCAATGCCGATGCGATTATTGGAGCGTGCTTGCAATCGAGAAGCGATGCCTATGTGAATCGCATCAACGTGGACGAGCTGCAGGGTGAGCCATTCGACGAGGGCAACGGGCGCTACGGTGGGATCTTCCATGAAATCGGTTTATTGATCGGAGCGCGCAAACTCGGGTATCAGATTACGACGATATCTCCCGGTAAACGGTTTTGTCCATTGCATGCCGAGGACATGGAAGAAGAAATGTTTATCGTATGGGAAGGTGAGGCTGTTATCCGCACATCGCGCGGCGAATTCACCTGTCGCTCGGGCGATGTTATTGCTTTCCCCGAAGGCGACATTGGCGCGCACCAGGTCATGAACAAAAGCGACAAACCGTGCCGCGTGTTTATGTTGGGGCGCGAAGAAACAAACAGTGTTTGTTACTATCCTGATTCAAAGAAAATTCTCATCGGCGGGCGGCGCTTGATGCTGCGGTCCGAACCCGCGCTCGATTACTACGACGGCGAGACGTAGTTCGTTAGCGCGCCTGATGCGTGTGGGCGTAGCGCCACAAGATTGCATTCATGGTGGCGGGATCGGCGGCGTCAGCTTCATCGAGCTTGAGCGACATCGAAGTCTTACCATCGGGATTCGGCCCATTGACGCCGTTGAGATTGACAAGCGGGCTTGAGGCTTTCCAGGGTCTTGTATTCGGTTCGTCGGTCAGGAGAGCGATCATCGACGTCGCACCAGCATCGAATTGACTCATAGGCGGCATGCCGAGCAAGGTTTCGATCGTGTGCAACATGCTTGAGGTCGTATAATGGGTGTGGTCGACTACCCCTCGTTGCACGCGCGCACCGATCATGAGCGCCTCGGCGCGATGATCGCTGATATGATCGGGACCGGCCTGGGCGTCGTCTTCTAAACAGAAAATAATCGTATCGCGCCAATAGGGGCTATGGCTCACGGCCTCCACGAGCCGCCCGAGCGCGTAATCGTTGTCTGCGAGCATCGCGTACGGCGTCTTTGATCCCGGTCTTGTCGCAGCGGTGTGATCGTTGGGAAGTCGAACAATTTCAAGCTGTGGCAAATTGCGATGTTGGACATAGTCATGAAATTCTCGCAGCCACTCGTTAATGCGATCGACGTCAGTATAGGCGAGATCGAATCCGTAGTAGCGCGGATCGATGATGCCATCGAGCCCTGATGCTGATGGGACCCAATGCCCCGGCGAGTCTGTGTGCACAAACTCACCATAGTCGCGAATGCTGATTCTTGACTTGCGCGCATCGTCCCACAGGTAACCGCCAGGAGGCGATGCCGGCCCTTCTTGCTCGTAGTCGTAGACGATCTTGCCGTTCACTTTTCTGCGCCCCGAATATGTCGCCGGCCAAAGTTTTTCGACGTAGTCGTTTGCATATGCGGCGGTACTCCAATTGTGGCCATCCGCACTCACCGCGGCATCGGTGTCAAAATTGTCCAACAACACAAAGTCGTCAGCTAGCCGATGGATGTTGGGTGTTATACGCCGGCCAAAGATCGTCAGGTGCGAGTCGCCATTTCCGCGCGGGTCATCGCCAAGCACTTCATCATACGTGCGGTTCTCTTTGATGACATAGATGATGTGCAGTTGCTCTGGCGCCTCGCGCACAATGTTGTCTTTGGGCGTATAACGGGAATTCAGGCGAGCACTGTTAAGACCAGCTTCTAAATCCATCCTATTAGGGAGCGAGAGCGTTTCGATGTCACCCGTAGCAAGCGTCGCTACGTAATAACGGTTTTGATCTGGGACTGATTTCGGCGGAATAACGTCGATGTGCGGGAACGTTGGGTTGGCGTGACCCGTCACGCCCTTGCCATCAAGGATAAAAACTTTACCTGTACGCGGATTGACGATGACATCGGTCGGATACCAGCCGGCAGCGATTGCGCCGTACACGACCGGGCTTGAACTCGTAAGGTCGACGGCAACCACCGCATTGTCCCCTGCGTCGGCGACGAAAAGCGTTCTAGCATCAGGTGAAAGCGCTAACCCGTTTGGAATCGCACCGGGGAGTTCGTCTGGAAAGATGCCTACATTGATTCTAAAACGCACCGAGTTTGTAGTTGTGTCGATCGCATCGACCGCATCGTCGTTAGCGCATGCCACGTACAGCGTCGCGCCGTCGGGCGAAAGCAACTCTGCATTTGGGTGGCTGCCTACGGGAATCGTGGTCTTGAGCGCGCCCGACGTAGCATCGAGAACCGAGACCGTCGACGAGCCCCAATCGCTAACGTACGCCGTGTTGGCGTCGCGTGAGAGCGTGATGCTGTACGGCCATTGGCCAACGAGTGTTTTCCATAACTGCGCGCCGCGCGGATCATCTGCGATTACATCGTTTGTGGCTCCATCTGCGATATAAAGACGCGACTTTGATGCTGCGATGCCGGTAACGCCGAAATCGCCTGCACCAACGGCTATCGTGTTGTCAGGCGTAAGCGTTCCTTGGGGCGTAACCGTGAACGTCGCAACCCCGGTCGCGGTTGATGCATACAGTTTCTGGTCAGCGAACGCGAGGCCGTAAAACGCAGCGCCTACAGGCTGATCCGCAATGACTTTACCGGTTTGCTCGTCGATGAGCGATATGGAAAGCGCGCCGTAACCACCAGTTGTGACCGCGATATAGCGGCCAGTGGGATCTTCGACCATATGCATTGGCAGCGTGCCAAGGTTGGTTACTTGCCCAGCGGGCGCGATGTACCAACCATTAGGCAGAAACCCTCCGGGCTCCGACAGCGCAACTGTGGAGCGAACGAACAGAACCGTTACGGCACAGCAGGCCACAAAACCCAGGCGCATGATGCGCGGATGCATGTGTCTGTCTTTGGGAATTGTTGCGACGGACCTTTCAAGATGTGCGACAAGCCTTGCTAAAGAACGACGCCGAGCATGGCAGCACATCGGGTTGTCATTTTGGGCGGTGGCTTTGGGGGTTTAAGCGCAGTGCAGCACTTGCGCTATCCAGGCATCGATGTGACACTGGTTGATCGGCGCAACTTCCATCTTTTTCAACCCCTCATGTATCAAGTGGCAACCGGTTCGCTCTGCGCTGGCGAAATCGCGGCACCGCTTCGTTCCGTGCTCAGCAAACAAAGGAATGCCAGGGTTTGGCTTGGGGACGCCGTTGATCTTGACCCCGAGGGCAATGTTGTTTTGCTCAAAGACGGAGCAAGGATGCCGTATGACTCGTTGATCGTCGCTACTGGCGCCGACACATCCTATTTTGGCAACGATCGCTGGCGCGAGTTCGCACCGAGCCCAAAATCGGTTGAAGAAGCAACCGCCATCCGCCACAAAATTTTTTATGCTTTTGAGGCTGCAGAACGTGCCACCAATGAGCAAGAAATTCGCGCCTGGCTTACATTTGTTATCGTTGGTGCCGGTGCGACGGGCCTCGAGCTTGCAGGCGCCATCGCAGAGATTGCCCGCCAAACCTTACGACATGACTTTCGTTCGATCCGACCGCAAGAGGCGCGCATCATCCTTATGGAAGCGGCTCCTCGCGTGCTTCCGGGCTATCCTCAAGATCTTTCGGCTGCCGCCCAACGTCTCGTCGAGCGATTGGGCGTAGAGGTTCAAACGAACACGCTTGTGTCTGATATCGATGCGCAATCGGTAACCTTTGTTCGCGATGGCCAAACGCAGCGGCTTGAAACCATGACCGTATTATGGGGCGGCGGCATCACAGCGACCGAATTTGGGCGCACGGTAGCAGCGCGCACACATGCCCAGACTGATAGGGCCGGGCGCATAAAGGTGATGCCCGATTTGAGCATCCCTGGTTATCCGCAGATTGCTATCGTCGGCGATCTTGCCCTGGCGCTAGACCGCGAAGGCAAGCCGATTCCCGGCGTAGCGCAGCTAGCAATTCAGCAAGGCGCATACGCAGCGCGAGCGATTCGCAGCCGCTTGAAAGATCCTGGGAAACCACTCGCACCATTTGTCTATCATGACCTCGGTCAACTGGCAGTGATCGGACGCGCAGCGGCTGTGGCCAACATTTTTGGCGTCCACCTCAGCGGTTGGCCAGCATGGCTTGTGTGGCTCTTTGTTCACTTGATGAATCTCGTCGAATTTCAAAGCCGTATTTTGGTTTTTATTCAATGGGGCTTTGAATATCTGACCTTCAGCCGCGGATCGCGTTTGATCACGGGGACTGTCCAGACGCCTGATGCTGGCGCCAGTCTCCGCTAGGGACCAGCGGCGCCTCCGATCCGTCGCGATTGTAAAGATCCGTCCAAGCGCGCACGATGCGCTGGTCGAG
>JBPYDX010000093.1:0-6474 GCA_051986115.1 Candidatus Eremiobacteraceae bacterium | reverse complement strand
CCAACTTCATCGGTGCCGCCGGCTTGAAATGATCTGGCGACTGTGCCTTCGAGATTGACATCGGCAAGGTCGCCGCTCACCGTTACCGTGGCTTTTGTTCCGGCGGGAAAAAGAACGACCTCGTCTTGGCCGACCGGCGGACCTGTGAGCAGCTGATTCACAGCATAGGCAGCAAGCGCCTGACCCGAGAGTTTGGGATCAACCGTAAAAGGAATGCGCACCAAATCGTCGTTGCCCGGTTTGCAAAAGTAGATCGCGATCTGATGCGGAGGAAGAGTCGCTACATGCCGAGAGCAGCCAGCCACACACAGGGCGATTGCGAGCACGGCTGCCGAGGCGCGCATCCAGCGTAACCTCGAGCGGATAAAGACGATCCCCCTCTTTATGATAATCTGGTGGAGGCGACCGGAGTTGAACCGGTGTCCGAAATGACTCCCACGAAAGCGTCTACAGGCTTAGCTCGGGATTTTCCCTCGCGACGCGTACTCCCCCGAGCGGGATTACCGCGACGCCAGCCTCACTTGATTTTCCGAATGCATCGAGACCCCTACACCCGGTATCCGTACTTGGTGACACTTGCGGGCCCGTGACGGAGCCGTTGCCCCGCAAGCGTGATAGCCTAATTAGGCTGCCAGTGCGTATTCGCTGTTCGCGTTTATACGTTGTCCGATCGTTTTAGGAGGGCTCGGAACTCCGCCTGCTTCTCTCGCCAGAGCACATCCCGTCGAAACCGTGACGCCCCCGCGAAAAACGGACCCGTTGGTCCGTCGTAACCTTTATTTTACACTATCGCGACGCAACTGACAAGCTAGGGCGAGAAGCGCTTGCGTTCGGCCGACACATCCCGGATGACGAGGCTGATGATCCACGAGATAACTGTCATCACGATCGAGCCCCAAAAGGCAGCCCAAAATCCTGGCACATGCCAGCCTGGCAGTATCTTTAGCACATAATAGAAGATAACTGCATTGATGATCAGCGTAAAAAGCCCCAGCGTAAGAATGACGAGCGGGCAACTCAGCAGCACGAGTATCGGCCGCACAATTGCGTTTGCGAGGCCAAGAACGAGGGCGCCAATAAGCGTGTCGAGCCACGTGTCGGCGTGGATGTGCATGAAGTTGAAATAGGAAATCAGGAACAACGCAATAGCGTTTACGAGAATTCTGATAAGAAAACTCATGCGCGTTTAGGTGCGGCATCGTCGCCGCGCTGCCCTTCTTCAAACGGACCAAAAGGTTGGTTGGCGCAGATGCGCGGTGCTAGGCCTCTGCTTCGCGCTCCAGCGCTTCCTTTATAACTACCGCCAGATCGCGGTGAATTCCAGGCACGGCTTCTAGTTGTTCGATGGTCGCCCGGCGCACACCCGATGCTGAACCGAACGCTCGAAGCAGGGCGCGCCTACGAGCGGGGCCGATACCAGGCACGCCATCGAGTGCTGAAGCTGTTAACTGACGCCCGCGCAAGCCCCGGTGATAGGTGACTGCAAAGCGATGCGCTTCGTCGCGGATTCTCTGTACAAGATGCAGCGCGGGTGAGTTTCGCGCCAGCACCACGGGCAGCTCTTCGCCGGGAACATAAATCTCTTCAAATTGTTTTGCCAAAGCAGCAGCCGGAAGCGCAACGAGATCGAGTTCCTCGAGCACGTCGAGCGCAGCTCCCAACTGTCCGCGCCCGCCATCGACAAGCAGTAAGCTGGGCCGCTTGGCAAATTTGCGCTCGCGCCCCGCAGCTGGCGGCAACGCATCGGCGGTCAAATACCGCAACCGCCGGCGCAACATTTGGCGCATGTTGGCAAAATCGTCGTTGCGTTCATCCCCCTGGATCTTAAATCTTCGGTATTCGTTTTTGGCAGGCTTGCCATCTTCGAACACAACCATCGAGCCCACTACGTTGGTCCCCTGAACGTGCGAAATATCAAAGCATTCGATGCGCGCCGGCAATGCCGGCAGTCCTAAACTGGTAGCGAGTTCCTCCATAGCCGCGTTCGAGCGCTCTTCAGCAACGTGGCGTTTGGCCAGGTGGTCGGCAAGATGTTGTTCGGCATTGCGCTGCACTTTGCGCATATACTCCGCTCGTTGACCCCGTTCGGGCACCAAAATCCGAACGCGATTGCCGCGCACGGTGCTGAGCGCCTGTTCGAGCTGCGCCATGTCTGGAATGCGACCCTCGAGCATGATTTCTTTTGGCACGGCTGGCGAGGCGGCATAGAACTGCTCCACAAAAGCACCTAACACTTCGTCAGGCGAACGGCCTTCAGTGCCCTCCACCAAAAAATTGTCTTGACCAAGTAACTTGCCACCGCGTACGAAGAACACTTCCATGCTGGAAATGCCTTGGCCGTGGGCCCCGGCAACCAGATCCATGTCGATCTGGCTTTTCCAAACAACTTCTTGGCGCGCCATAACCCGCTCGAGGTCGCCGATTCGATCGCGCAGGCGCGCAGCATGCTCAAACGCGAGTTGTTCGGCGGCTGTTTCCATCTCGCGCTTGAGCTTATCGACTAAGACGCTATGCTTGCCTTCGAGAAACAACAAGACATCGCGCACGGTCTCATCATACTCCGCCTTGCTCTGCAAAAATGCGCACGGCGCCAAGCATCTTTTGATGTGATACTGCAAGCACGGCCTGCGATAGTTGACCCCGATATCGTCAAACTTGCAGGTTCGCAACGGGAAAACTTTGCGGATAAGGTCGATGACATCACGCAGGCCACCCGCGTTGCTAAATGGCCCAAAATATTTTGAGCCGTCGCGCACGATCTTGCGAGTGAAGATGACGCGTGGAAACGCTTCCCCCAGCGTTACCTTCAAGAAAGGATATTTTTTGTCGTCTTTGAGCCGTACGTTAAATGGCGGCTTGTGGCGCTTGATGAGGTTGGCCTCAAGCAATAGCGCCTCGGCTTCGGTGCGCACCAGGATGATGCGGACTTCGGCGACGCGCTCGACCAATGCATCAGCGCGCACGTTGTGCACCCGTCCTGGTTGGAAATACGAACGCACGCGCGAGCGCAGGTCAATCGCTTTGCCCACATAGAGCACGCTGTTGCGCTCGTCGAGCATCTCATACACGCCTGGCTCCGCTGGTAGGCGCTCGAGCTGTTCTTCGAGCTTGGCTGGCAACTTTTGTGAATTCATGATCGAACTAAATTGTTGCGGGCTGCAAGCGCAAGCCCCTTTTCAGGATTCTACGCTGCGTCGCTCGGCTCGAAAATGCACCCACAACCAAGCGACGATTGCAACGACGACAAGCGCTAACAAGAGCATGGAAGCGGGGCGCGCATACGCTCCGAGCAGCACCCAATTCTTGCCGAGCGTAAAACCAATGCCGGCAAAGAGCACGCTCCAGATCGCTGAGCCAATGAACGTGTAGATCAAAAATGGTGCGATGGGCATGCGCGTGACGCCCGCTGGGAATGAACCAAATGCTCGCACGCCGGGCAACAGTTTGAGGATGAGGACGGCGCGAGATCCATACTTCGCAAACCAGCGATCGGCACGATTAATGTCGGCTTCGCGGACAAAAAACAAACGACCAAAGCGCAAGAGCAATGGGCGGCCGCCGTAATACCCCACCAGGTACGCGATGATTGCCCCACATGTATCACCGGCCGTGCCGGAGATCATAACGGGAACAATGTGCAACACGTGCGTCGATGCTAAGTAGCCTGAAAACGAAAGCATCAACTCGCTGGGCAACGGCACGCCCACCGCTTGCCCAAGCATTCCGGCAAACAGTCCGGCGTATCCCAGATGCTTGATGACGCCAATGATCCAGACGGTGACGTGGCGTTCGAAGTGATGCATCTGACCTAGTTTGGCCGCGTCGCTGGTTCGCTCGTTAGTTGCGCTAAGACTCTAGCGGCCACGCCGCCGCCATCCTCGACGATCGCGTCGAGCAAATCGATCGGCTGCACAGAACCGCTGCACTTGACTGTCGCTTGATCCACAATGCGCTGCACGCGTGGTGTAACGATGACCCCATCCCAGGTGCGTTCGTAGGCTGGCCCCATCGCCTCACGCAGGGCGCGCTTCACGGCCCACGGTTCCAGGTGAACTTTTTTGAAATAATCGGCGATGTCGGCCGGAGGTGCAATCGCCATTGCGAGGAGCAAGTGCTCAGTACCGAGGTAATAGTGGCTGGCGTTTCGACACTCTTGTTCGGCTAACGTAACCACCGCCCGCGCCGCCGGACTAAACCGGGAGAACATCAAACATCAAACTTTCGTTATGGTCGCAGCTGCCACCATGGAAAAAACTCTCGGGGCGACAGGATTTGAACCTGCGAACCTCTCGGTCCCGAACCGAGCGCTCTACCAAGCTGAGCTACACCCCGCAGTTGGCCTCCCTCTCGTGCTTCTGCCGGATTTTGTTGGCTTCCTTGAACAACAAGTGCACAACGGGAATCATTCCGTAACGCCACGAAGCCGAATGTCGCTTTTAACCATTGCGGAGTCTTTACAGAACTGATGCGATACCTCATCGTCGGTTGCGGCCGTGTCGGCTCCACCCTTGCAAAGCGACTTGCCCGCGAAGGACACGATGTCACTGTCGTTGATGAAAGTTCTACTGCATTTCGGCGCGTAGGCCGTGATTTTCCCGGCAAACTCGTGCTTGGAACCGGTATTGATGTCGATGTGCTGCGACGCGCCGGCGCAGAATCTGCGGATGGATTTGCGGCTGTAACCCAAGGCGACAACCGCAACATTATGGCTGCACTCATCGCCCAGCAACATTTTAAAATACCCCGCGTTGTTGCGCGAATTTACGACCCAGAGCGCTCGCATATGTATCGCGATTTCGGCATCGCAACCGTCTGCCCGACAACCGTTGGTGCTCGCCTGATGTCCGGCGCGCTGATGGATGATCAGTTTTCATCGCTTCTGTTCGACCAAGCAGATGCCGAAATCGTCGAACAAACGGTGACGGCCGAATCGGCTGGTCGATTGGTGAGCGATCTAACGATCGCCGAAAAAAGCCAAATCGCGCTCATCGTGCGCAGTAACCAAAGCATCATACCCACGCCGAATGCCAAACTCGAAAATGGCGATCGCGTGGTGGCTATTGTTAGGCCCGATTTCGTCGCCGAATTTCGCAAGCGTTTTGCGGGTTCGCTTGCCAAGGCAGGATAAATGTTTATCGTCGTTGTCGGTGGCGGCAAGCTTGGCACCTACGTCACTAAAGCGCTGCTCGAAGAACAACATGAAGTCGTCGTCATTGAAAAAGACGAGCGCAAAGCGGCTCGACTCTGTCAGTTTTTAAACTGCGAGATTACACGAGTGGGTGATGGTTGTGATCCGCTCGTGCTTGAGGAAGCCGGTGTCGGAAGAGCCGACGTCGTGATCGCAGATACGGGCGATGATGAAGACAATTTGGTCATTAGCCTCGTCACTAAAAAGAAATTCTCTCGACCCCGCACGATCGCGCGCGTTAATAATCCCAAGAACAAACAAATTTTTGAGGAGCTGGGCATCGATTCAGTTGTAAGCGGCACAGAGATCGTGCTCAGCATCGTGCAGCAGGAAGTCAACGTCAAAGACGTTGCTCCCCTGATGACGTTTCGCGGCGGCAACTTGGAACTCGTGCGCCTTTCTGTGCCCGAGTCCTCACCCGCAAACCGCAAACGTTTATCGGACTTGCGTTTGCCCAAACACAGTGTTATCGTCGCGCTCGAGCGCGACGGTGATGTGATCGTGCCAAGCGGTGAAACAACCGTGCAAGCCGGTGATGCAATGCTCATCGTCATGCACCCTGGCGCCACCAAGGAACTACGCAGCGAGCTGGTGGGCGTTTAGCTCTTGCGCCTCTCCGTTACCCGAAGCCGCGCGTAAAGTTCCCGATCTTGGTTGTTGGAAATGTGGTGCGCAGCCACTCAAGCCAAGCGCGCATGCCAACCGGTATAGGCTTGGGCCGTCCAACAGCCGCGAAATAGATGTTCGGATCAACGTTGAGCGTTCGCGTTTGTACCATCGATATGGGGACTTCGCGCAGCAGGCGCTCGAAGCTGCGCATCTCCTCGGCATCGTCAGTGACACCTGGATGAGTGAGCAGGTTGAGTGATATTGCGATGTTCCGATCGGCCGCTAGGCGCAAGCTCGCCACAACGTCAGCAAAGTCATAGCCGCGGGGACGATAATACGCGGCGTACACTAAAGGGCGCGATGAGTTAAGACTGACCCGAACCGAATCTAGGCCGGCATCGATCAATCGTGCGAGCATTTGTGGCCTGCTTGCATTGGTGTTGCAATGAATGATCCCACGCGATGTCGCTTCGCGAATGCGTTTGATCGCCGCCTCAATGAGCCCAGCTGCCAGCAGCGGTTCACCTTCGCATCCCTGTCCAAACGAGATCATGGCATCTTGCGCATCGCGCAAGTGAGCGATTGCGGGTGCGCACAACTCGTCAAGCGTTGGCCGCCCGCGAATGCGTTCTTGTGCGCTCTTTACGGGCGCATCGTGGTCTTGCTCCGAAATGCAG
>JBPYDX010000092.1:0-21611 GCA_051986115.1 Candidatus Eremiobacteraceae bacterium | reverse complement strand
TCGTTTGTAAATTGTCGCTGCAAATCAATCGCGCGCTCGAGCGGTCGTAAGGTGATCTTGGCCAGAAAGCCGGCCACACAGACCACAAGGACCAAGCCAACTGCGTTGGCGATCAAAAGCTCAAGCACGTAATTCTTGAGCATGCGGTGAGCAGCTGCAACCATCACCGGATCATCTCGAAATGGTTCGATGTCTTGCAACACCACAAGCGATAGCAAGACATACACGATAATCGAGAAGATCGCGAGCAATAAAACGAGGATTCCAGCATAGGCGAGGGTGAGACGCACCCGTGGCGCTCCTATATTCGTGACCACGCCCCGTTTATCGATCATGTTTTGTCGATCGTGTAGCCGACCCCCCGAACGGTTCGGATGATTTGGTCCCCGCAGGTAGCATTGAGCTTGCGCCGCAGCATCTTGACATACACCTCGAGGATGTTGCTATTGCCGCCGTGCTCCCCGCCCCATAGCCTGTCGAGCATCGCGTCTTTGGTTAAGACGATCCCAGCATTTTCTAACAGGTAAAGCAAGACGCGGTACTCGGTTCTTGTGAGATGGATGACATGACCATCGCAGGTCGCCTGATGGCGCAGCACGTCGATCGCAAGTCTGCCAACCGCCACTGTCCGCGGCTTGAGGTCGTTCTGTGGCCGGCGCAATAACGCATGCACGCGAGCCAGAAGCTCCGGAAAGGCAAACGGCTTCGGCAGGTAGTCATCGGCGCCGCTGTTGAGCCCAGTCACCCGATCGGTCACCGCATTGCGCGCGGTCAGCATCAAGATGGGTGTCGAAATGCCTTGCTTGCGTGCTTCGGCGCACACCGACAGACCATCGCGCTTTGGCAGCAATACATCGAGAATTGCAATCTGATAGTCGTTGCCGCACAGCTCTTGTAAACCGTTTTCACCGTCCCCAACAGCGGTTACGGCAAACTTTTGAGCTTCAAGCGCGCGACTAAGAGAAGAGGCTAGACTCGGGTCATCTTCAACAAGGAGTACTCGCATACGGGTGTACTTCGCTTCGCGCGCGACGGGCAGCCTGTCGTGGCAGCTAGATGGCTTTCAGGGCCTTTTCAGATTAAGCTTCGGCCTCTTCGATCTCGCCTTCTTCGAAGGCAAACGTACCGCTTGGAAACTTAACCAGGTATGGCATATACGGTCCGTTGTTCATGCTCTCGAGGATACCGACGGCGCCCTTTTCGACCTTTCCCGCGTCACCCAAATCGAGGCTGCGAAGCGCCCGGACTTTCTGCCCTACTTCCATACAAGGCAGTCTTCCGGCTGGGCCGAGCGGGACCTTGCATAGGCCGGATGAGGCCCACAATTGCGGACCTTTACTGTCGTTTGCTGTCACAAACGCCTCAATTCGAGGTCATCATGACAGAGGTATTCTACAGTTATGAAGTGGTTCGTCGCGCTCGCCCTCGTCGTCGCATCTGCCTCAATTATCGTTCCGGTTGTGCTGCTTGAACGACAAAACGATCCACTCGACCAAATCCACGAAACCGCGACCGTTTAACCACCTAGGTCATAAATCCCTAAGATAGACCTGTAGAAGTCCGCTCAAAGGCAGAACCTCCCGCGTTCGCGTAGAACCCGGCACGCACGTGGAGGTAACCATGATGGCTGTGCTTTGTATTCGCAAAGGCGCTTTCTTGCGCTTCGTTGCTTTGGTTTTGATCCTCGGGTTTGCCATTGCCGTCGGAACGAGCGGTTCGCACCCGGCGCCCGCACAGGCGGCGACAAGCGGCATTCAATATGATCAGCTCGTGCAACTTTTGCTCGGCAATCAAGGGACGCCGCAGCCGGGCTCATTCGAGACCGACTATCAGGCAGCGATCGACGCTCAAAAGTCGGCCGCCAATCAGCCAAAATCGCACGGCTTGTTTGGAGGCATCACCAACACGCTCAACGCCGCCAAGAACGCCATGAACGTTTTCAAAACGGGCACACCGACGACTGAATATTATCTTAATGGCATGGAGCGAGTTGACGATCCCGGTGACCAAACCGCGACGATCACCAAGCCCCAACAGCATCAAGTCATCGTTTTGAACTTGGCCACGAAGACGTATCAAATTGTAGACACAAGCGCGCAGCCGATAACAGAGACACCGCCACCCTACCAGCGTCCACCGGGGCCTTCAGGAACGCCCGTGCCTTCTCAACCTGGAACGATGAAGCTCAAGGTGACAGTGTCAACGACTGATCTTGGGTCTAAGGTGCTTGGGGGCGTAAACACCGAAGGCTACAGGCTGGATTTCAAACTTGTCGGCACCGAGGCGAAGGGGTCGTGCTCGAACGGCTCGTTTGAAACATCAATGATCGTGTATGACTCGTCCTATCCGCAACCCAAGCTCGCATCGAGCGGCGCAGCTGCGGTACCGCATCATGCTCCTGCGGCTCCAAACCCCGAAACTGCGAACTTCAAGCCGGGTTGTAAGCCGACAGTAACCGCACGCACGCACATGGGGCCAACGCCCCCGGCTGACCGTTTGTCGATGTGGGAGTACTTGGCGCTGAGCGCATCGATGGCCGGCAGTCAGGGATCAGGCTCTGGCAGCTTCTCTACCTTGATCCAGCGTGGCAATGTGAAAACGCTTGGGCCGGCGGATGCGAGCCTCTTTGCAATTCCACCGGGCTTCACGCAAGTGGTTCCTTCGCCGTCGCCATAGGAGCGACAGCTCCCTTAGCTGGCGCCGTTCTATTTCAGCCGATCGCGGCCGTGAGGGCTCGTTAAATCCTGCAGCGGGCCGATGGGAACGATGCGCGTTGGGTTGATGTCGTCGTGGGTATAGTAATAGTGCCGCTTGATGTGATCGAAATTCACAGTCTCACCGATTCCGGGAATCTGATACAGATCTCGTAAGTAGCCATAAAGATTGACATAGTCGCGGATTCGCCGCAAGTTGCATTTGAAATGGCTATAGTAGACTGGGTCGAAGCGTATTAAGGTAACGAAAAGACGCCAATCGGTTTCCACTCGTTGCCTGCCAAAGAGATAGCGACTGGATGCAAGGCGCTCCTCGAGCATATCAAGGGTAGCGAAAACTCGGTAGGCACCCCGCTCGTACGCTGTTTGGGTAGTGGCAAAACCCGCACGATAGACCCCGTTGTTTACGGTTTCATAAATCAGCGCGTTGAGCTCATCGATCGCTTCTCGGTGCGCATGCGGATAAAGGTCGAGGTGTGTTTTTGCTAGCGCTTTGAATTCGAAATCGAACATGCGCATGATATCGTCTTCGGAATTATTGACGATGCGTTTGGTTTTTGTATCCCATAACACTGGAACGGTGACGCGCGCATGATAGCTTGGATCGGTCGCGATGTACGCTTCACTCAAAAACGAAAAACCATTAATTGAATCGTGCGAGTAGCCGGGTCCGTCGCGAAAAGCCCAGCCTCTCTCATCGCGAACGGGATCGACAACGGTCATTCCCACCGCATCTTCGAGACCCATCAATTTCCGGGTGATGACGGTGCGATGAGCCCAAGGACACGCAAGCGACACATACAGATGGTAGCGCCCGGCCTCAACCGGATAGCCTGAGTGTCCATCGGCGGTCACCCACGTGCGAAATGCGTCCTCTTGTCGGACAAACTCGCCGTCAGTTGTGACCTCTTCGGGGAACTGTGCCTTGACGCTCATATGGTGTGTTTGCGCGTCCCCAAACCGTTATCCCCGCCCACGCAAGGCGCATTAGCCTAGGTTCTGGTTCGGCGCTAACGAAATCGCCACCATGCCATCCGCGCGCGGCGCCAATAAGCCGTCGTCCTTGACGCTTCCCAGCGGCACGGTGACATTTTTGTTTACCGACATTGAAGGCAGCACACAGCGCTGGGAAGCACATCGCGACGCCATGCAGCAAGCTGTCGCCCACCACGACGAGATCGTGCGCTCCGCGGTCGCGCTGCACAACGGCTCTGTCTTCAAAACCATCGGCGATGCATTTTGCGCTGTCTTTAGCCGGCCACAAGACGCCGTTCGCTCGGCAATTGCGGCACAGCGTGCGCTTGCTGGTGAAGATTTCTCGGCGGTCGGAGGCTTGCGAGCGCGCATGGCACTGCACACCGGCACCGCACAAGAACGTGACGGCGATTATTTTGGTCCAACCGTTAACCGCGTGGCACGTCTGCTTGCGATTGGCCACGGCGGTCAGGTGTTAATTTCTGGAACCACCGGCGACTTGCTCCAAGGGGACATGCCGCAAGACACAGGTATCCGCGATCTCGGCGAACATCAATTGCGCGATCTTGTTCGGCCAGAACGTGTCTACCAGCTAACGGCGCCTGGATTCGATGATATTTTCCCCGCGTTGCGCTCGCTTGAAGCGTTGCCAAACAATCTTCCGCGACAACCAACCGCCTTTGTGGGGCGCGATCACGAACTATCTGAGATTAAGGCGCTGGTCGCAAAGTCGCAAGTCGTCACCCTAGTCGGCACCGGCGGCATCGGCAAGACTCGTGCCGCGCTTCAAGTGGGAGCAGATTTGCTTGACGGCTCAGGTGACGGCGTTTGGTTCGTCGATCTCGCTCAAGTAAGTTCGGAGGAAGGCATTACTACTGCCATCGCATCCGTTTTTGGGATTCAGACAAGGCCCGAACGCAACCCCTTGGACGACATATGCCAGCATCTGAAGAATAAACACCTGCTGCTCATCCTCGATAACTGCGAGCATCTGGTAACACAGACGTCGCACATCGTTGCCACCATTGTGAAGCAATCCCCGCGGGTTAAGCTGCTGCTGACGAGTCGCGAACACTTAAATCTGCAGAGTGAACACATCTACCGCATGCCCTCACTAGCAATGCCTCCTGCCGGCAACACACTGACCGCAGAGGAAGCGCTCAAGTTTGGCGCTATTGCACTGTTCGTGGCTCGAGCCTCCGCGCTCGATGCGCAATTTGCTTTCAGTGATGATAAGGCGGCGATTGTCGCGGATATCTGCCGCCGCTTGGATGGCATCGCGCTGGCGATCGAACTTGCAGCGGCCCGCGTGACCATCCTCAATCTCAAACAGCTCTCACGGCGGCTCGACGAGCGCTTTCGCCTGCTCACCGGTGGCGACCGCACGGCCTTGCCACGCCAGCAAACCATGCGCGCCGCCATTGACTGGAGCTACGAACTGCTGTCCGAAGAAGAACGCACGATTTTTCGTCGTCTCTCAATCTTCCAAGGAGGGTGGACACTCGAGGCTGCAAGCGACATCTGCGCTGATGGCTCAGTGGACGACTTCAAAATACTCGACAGTTTGTCGTCGTTAGTCAATAAATCACTGGTGGTCGTCGACTTGGGAGCCGAGACGCAACGTTACCGTCTCTTGGAGTCGTTGCGCCAATATGCGCTCGAGTTGTCTCGTAACGCCAAAGAGTACGACCTCATAGCACGGCGCCATGCAGCCTACTTCTCCGGATTTACTAATCAAGTTGCAGACCAGTGGCGCAAGATCTCAGAGGTCGAGTGGCTTGCGCTCATCGAGCCGGAGCTTGATAACATTCGCGCTGCTCTGCAGTGGGCGCTCGAGGCCGCAAATGACGCCATTCTCGGCGCACAGATCGCCGAAAATTTGTGGGCATATTGGTTCGGTCAACACGTTCGCGAAGGGCGGCGTTGGCTTGAGATGGCGCGTGCAGGCATTACACCACAGAGCCATCCGCTGCTCAGCGTCGCGCTCGATCTGGCGCTTTCGCGGCTCCTTCTAAGCCGGTCGTGGGATGAAGCGTTTGCTGCCATCGAACGCGCTACAGCCGCTGCGCGACCTCTCGGTGACGACCAATTGCTCACCCGGGCAGTCTTTTATCTTGGGGAAGCCTACCTGTTTGCTGGTAGATTGGATGAAGCGGAGGCGGCATTGACAGAAGCGCTTACGATTGCGCGCCGCGCGCATATCTCATACAGGGAGGCTTCAGCGCTGCAGCTCCTCGGTAAACTGTATACGCAGAGAAAGCAATTCGAATTAGCGCGAGCGAATTTTGCCGCCTCCACTCGCTATCACCTCGAGCACGGTTACGATCGTAACTTCGCCATTTCAAAAGTCGATGAGGCGAGTTTAGAAAATGCGGCGGGCAACCTCGAGCGGGCCACAGGTTTAGCCGCGGAAGCTGTCGTTGTAGCCCAAGCGATTCGCGATGCTGCCATCGGCGTAATTACTCGGTGCGCGCAAGTTTCATACCTTGTCTTGGGGAACAAGTTTGACGAGGCCCATGCGATCATGAGCGCAGTGATGCGTGATGTTAGAGAAGATGTTTCGGAATTCGCACGGGTGATGGATCTTCAACCGTGCGTTGCTTTGGCGATACACGACAAGAAGTTCGAATTGGCGGCTAAGCTCCTTGGGTTTGTGAACGTCGACCACCAAGATCAAAAAACAAAAGGAGCGCGCGCAGTCCTTGATCCAAGCGCTCTAACGATAGAGCTTCGCAAACATGTCGACGAGGATCGACTCGTGAAGCTCATGGCCGAGGGCGCTACATGGTCGTCGGAGCGCGCGGTCGAGGAAGCCTCGGGCGTTTTTTAGCCGGTTTTCGCGGGCGACATCGCGTCGATCAGAATGTCGGCGACTTCAGGGCGGCTGAATTCTTGCGGCGGCCGTTGACCCGACCGTAACATCTCGCGCACTTTTGTACCAGACAGGCTCAAGCGATCGCTTGCGGGATGAGGACAGGTTTTGTCCGTAACCATTCCCTCGCATACCGAGCACCATGACGCGTTGTCGAAGCGCAAGATCGTAATTCCAAGCTCTTTTTCAATGTCATTGAAGATTGCTTGCGCGTCAAACGACCCGTAGTACGAACCAACCCCAGCGTGATCGCGGCCAACAATAAAATGGCTGCAGCCATAGTTCTTACGGGCGATCGCGTGCAGCACCGCTTCTCTCGGCCCTGCATAACGCATGGCCGCTGGGAAGATTGACAAGACAGCACGATTCTTAGGGTAATACCGCTCGAGCAGCCTGCGATAACACGCCATGCGAACAGGTGCCGGAATATCATCATCCTTGGTTAAGCCAACCAACGGATGCAACATTAGGCCATCGACAACTTCCATGGCGACTTTCTGAAGATATTCGTGCGCCCGATGCACTGGGTTGCGCGTTTGGAATCCGACGACGGTTGCCCAGCCGAGCTGCTCGAACAAGGCGCGAGTTTGTTGCGGCGTGCGGTATTCGTCCGGGAAGCCGAACGAAGGAACGTTTAAGAGCGTAAGCGGTCCCGCGGCAAGACGCGTTGGCGCATCGGATATCGCAGCGACGCCGGGATGAGCACGATCGGTCGTGCGATACACTGCCTGCGATTCGCGTTCTAAATCGCCTTCAAAGATTTCTTTGATCTCCATCAAGGCGATGGTTTGCCCATCTCGAGCAACGAGCGCAACGCGAGAAGCACGCTCGACTGAGTCTGAAACCGGCAAGGTGATAGGAATCGGCCACAACAAGCCGTTGGCAAGCCGCATTGAACTCAAGATAGAGCGATAATCTTTTTCGCTCATGAAACCATCGAGCGGGGAATACACTCCGGTTCCGATGCAAATAACGTCGCACAACGAGCGATCACTAAGCGTCAGCTGTGGCAAGCCTGCTGCGTCGCGCGTGAGCGATTCGCGCTGCTTATCGGACACACTGCAATCGACTAAGCTCCCGCCGTAGGGAGCGTTCAGAGGCTTTGTGCTCATTCCTTAATGAAGCGACGCGCTCGCACGGCCGATGGGGACGTCGATATAGGACTGCTCGTTGAGATATTCAAGCACGTGCATAGCGCTATCGTCGGGCGTTTCACCGTCAGTGATAAGGTGCACTTCGGGATTGACCGGCGCTTCGTATGGGTCGGATACGCCGGTGAACTCTTTGAGCTCGCCGCGCCGCGCTTTGGCGTACATCTCCACTTTGCCGTCGCGCGTTGCGCAAACATCCAGCGGGCAGTCGGCAAACACTTCAATAAAGCGATCTGCGCCGATCAGCGCGCGCACCTCAGCGCGCGTGGTTCGATATGGCGAAATGGCCGAGCAAATCACTGCCACTCCGTTGCGCGAGAGCAAGTGTGCCACAAATCCTATGCGGCGAATATTGGTATCGCGGTCCTCGCGTGAGAAACCCAGACCTTTGGAGAGGCTAGTGCGTACGACGTCGCCGTCCAAGGATTCGACGCGCAACCCTATCGATCGTAGGCGTTCCTCGAGGATGCGCGAGATGGTAGTCTTGCCGGCACCAGACAAGCCAGTAAACCAAATAACAAAGCCTTCTTGATTGCGTCCCATGTAAGTTGGCTTCGGGTTGGCCCGGAGACCGCCCTTGGTGACGGAATGTTGCATCCGAACGTGTCGAAAGTCCCGAACGTGCTAATTATCGCATTGATGGAGCGGGTCCGAAGGCGTCGGCGTTGGTGTCGGAACCGGCACGTTATATTCAAACGAATCGAAGCTTCCGCTTGCTTTCGCCCGGACCGAATGCTTCGTGATCTCTGATGTTTGGCTCGTCACAACATCATAACCACCAATAACCGCGAAGGTCTGCGCAAGCCAGACGCTGTCGTTTGGACGATGGTAAGTCCAGTGAAAAAACTCGGGATTGCCGTTCGTTTTGTTGACGGTGACATCCATCTCGGCGACTTCACCGAGAATTTTTGGCACCATGTGCAGGATATAATCGTTGCCGCTTCGTTCTAACGTGATATTGTAACAGTGACGCCAGCGCGTTGGCATGCCGACAGGGCCCACTACTTTTGTGAAGCCCTTCATATACGAAGGCGTGTGTGGAAAATCATAGACTGTGTAACCGGGGCTGTTGTAGTAGAGATGACCGTCGAGGATTGGATGCAGATACGGGAAGTTGACTTGGCGTACGTCGAGAACCGCGTGCGCCCGATACGAGCGTAACCCGGGATTGCGCGCGAGCACAAGTTCGATCACTGAATCGACGCTTGGTGAATCAGCACTACTTGCGGGTGAGGGCTTCGATGGCGAAGGCTGTGCGTGACCAGCCAAAGCGATCGCAGCAACAAGAGAAAATGCAAATGCCAGCGCCAGTGCCGGCCGCCAAGAAGTCATAACAATACTGTACTGTTCTTTTCTGGGAAGCAACGTAAATTGTTGCGGTTTTGTTTCGACGAACGCGATATTTGTATGATCGGTTCGCGACTTATCCACAAATTGGCCACAGCAAACACAGTCGAGTTGAACATCTTATCCACAGTGGACTGGGGCGTTATGAGCCCGCTCACTCAAAAACTTCGCTGGCTAGGAAACCGGCCACCTACCCTTAATGGTTGACCACCGGGCAACTGCACTCCTCAGTACAAGCCGCCGATGCCAAAACATAGGGATCGGTCGAATCTGTTTTGACCGGCCAGGGAGCCTATGCCGAAGCGCGCGACGGGCAACGAGCTACAGCGAAAGAAAACGCAACGACTCGCCTCGCTGCGTGGACGTCGTGCGCAATCTGCTGACCGGTTCAAGGCGCTCGAGCATCGCCAGCGTGTTGAAAGCACCCGGCTTCAGGCCGCTCGCAAGCGCTGCGCGTCTTCAAGCTCGTACCGCTCGGTTGTCACCATCGACCGTCGCCGCGACGAGTACGTCGAGATACCCCGCACTGCATCGATACCTACCCCGCCACGTTTCCTTGTCGCATCCCTTGCGGCCGCCTTTGTGTTGCCGCTGCTCATTGCCCTGGCATCAAACTTTGCCCAACAGCCTGAAAATGTCGTGCAAACACAAGTACGCCAAAAAGTTGCCCAGCGAAGTTTGCGGACGCCTCACGCTCAGCCTGTCAAAGTAGCATTGCGCCCCGCGCGCAAGAGCGAGCAACACGCTACAAATGTACAGCGCGTCGCCGCGTTGCCGCACACCATCAACAAAGCCCCCACTGTGCACCCTGCGAGCACGCCTAAAGTTATTGCCACTCAGTCCAAGCCAGTCCAGCCAGCTATGCAGCCGTCTCGCGTCATCGCGACGCTTCTGAATGCGATGTTTGGATCGCCATCGCAACCGGCGGCGACGCAACATCCTAAACCTGAACCTGCGACGCCGGCTGCCCAAGCACCGCCGCAAGTGGTTGCGCAGAATCAACCCGAGCAAGAGCAGCCCGCACGGCACATTCACCCAACAAACGGGCTCCTTGCGAAAAACGGATCGCCCTGGACGATCACGCCTGATGGTACATGGACTGCAGTTGTGCGAGCGCCAGGTGCTGACCGAGGTGTAGATTTTAGCGCATCAACTGGCCAACTGATCGTCCTCGAGCCAACACCGGGCAAGGGTGCTGCCGCTACTGTAACGGTCGGTTGGTCGCGACCTGTTGTTGTAACTATGGCAGCGCCAGCGCAAACTTGGACCCGAACGTTGCCGGCGCCCGACGATTCGCTGCAAGCTTTTCAATCAAGCGCTCGGGCTGTTGGCCCACACCTGATCAATGTAGGATGGACGCCGCTAGCAGCATCTGCAGCTGTTGTTGATTACAAGGTCTATCGCTCGATTGGGGAAAGCGATCAGCAGCAGCTTGTCGCTACTCTTTCGCCAATAAAACATTCTTGGCGCGACAGCAATGTTGATCCCGATACAACCTATCAATATTCGGTTGTCGCAGAAACAGAAATGCAAACCGCGCTTGCACCAATGGAAACCGCAAGCACACCAGATGAGTTGCCGTCATCTGGATCTTCAGTGCTTGCCGGCAAAGGTATGTTCTTGTATTTTTCGTCATTGCCCAATGACGCGCGCAGCTTTCATCGTTACGATCCCGAAGCCGTTATCGCCGAAGCGCATAAAGCCGGTATTCACGTGATTGAGCTACGCATGGCGCGCGGATCCTGTGCCATGGCACAAACGGATGCGGCGCATGCGTGGCTCGACCGCTTCGTTGACGCAGCCGCTGCCAGTGACATCAAACTCATTGCGTGGACGGTTCCCCGGCGCGTGACGACGGACGATCTCGCGCAAACGCTTGCTGCGACAAGTTACCGAACGCCGGCTGGTAACGGTTTCGTTGGGTTAGCACTCGATTTGGAAAGTGGCGATCATTATATGGGCGACGGACCCAAAGCGCGTGCGTACATGGTGCAGTACATCAAAACCGTTCGCATGGCTACAGGACGTCACTACCTTATAGTTGCGACCGTTGCTTCTCCCGCCATGCGCCACTACACAAACGACGACTACCCTTACGCAAGAATTGCGGCTTATGCTGACGTGCTCCAACCCATGGAGTATTGGCACTATTTTGAAGAGACCTCACACCACGACTACGAGAGCGGTGAAGTTGCGGGCGCAGCCGCGGCAACGGTTGCGCGCACCAAAGAGCTGGCGGGGCGCGATATTCCAGTTGACGTTGCCGGCCAAACTGTGGACCTGCAAGGCACAGGTGCGCCCTCAGGCAGTGAAATTCTGTGGTCGCTGAAAGGGTCAAAGGCGGTAGGCGCCATCGGCGAAACGTTCTTTGACTGGGCCGGAACACGACCCGATGCGTGGGCCGCCATCCAGGCCTTTGACTGGTAAGAGCAGAACATGCCCGCGCCATGTCCGATGCAACCGCGACTCAACCGATCGAGCGCGTGGACCTGCGCGAACTGCCCTCGTGGGAACGTCACGACAGGGTGCTTGCATCGTTTGATCGTTTAACGCCAGGCCAATCCGCCGAATTCGTCAACGACTACGAACCGAAGTCGTTGCGCACACATCTTGAAGCCGAGCGTGAAGGCACGTACCTGTGGGATGTACGCAACGCAGGCGACAACCGTTGGATCGTTCGCCTCACCCGGCTTCCCGATCCATCGATGCAAGGTGACACTCCTCGGATCGCCTTCTTACGCCAAGTGCGCATGCTGCGCAACGCGCCAATCGATCTTCTGCGCGAAGTGGATCGCTCAGCCAAAGAGCGCAACTATCACGATCGCATGGTGATCGTTGCCGAAGGTACCAATTGGCCGACGCTCGGCATCGTGCGTCGCGGTGTGGTCGAAGTGACGCGTGCGGCGGATGAAGGGCGGGAGATCGTGCTTTATGACGTCTCGCCATACAGCATGTTTAACGAAGCGTCTGTGTTCGACGAGGGCATGGCCGAAGCAACAGTTATTGCGCGCGGCGAAGTTGAAATCATCGAATTGCCCGCGCAGTTCGTGCGCGGACTCATCCAGCGCAGTCCAGAGATCGCTTTAGGGATTGGGCGCTTTTTTGCGCAGCGCCAACGCCGGCTCAGTGGCGCTGCGGGCAATTTGGCCTTTGGCCGCGTGCTGACACGAATCGCCCGCGTCCTGCTTGACTATGCGTCGCCAAAAGAAGGCATGGCACCAGGCGAAGCGGGCGTCGAGCGCATTACCCAATCTGATCTCGCGGCCAGAGTAGGTACCGTGCGTGACATGGGGAGCCGCGCGCTCTCGCACTTGGAAGATATGGGTGCGCTCGAATTGCGCCGCGGCCGGGTTGTTAAACTCGACCGGGCCAAGCTTGAGGAAATCGTCCGCACCGGACGTTAGCGCTCTTTCTTATCTCTAAATAAATCTTCAGGACGTTCCACTCGGGAAACGCGCCGTTGCCACTCGCGCCAACGCCGCCTTTGCTGCCAGCGCTCGAGCCGTTCTTTCATGCTTGGTCCCCCGATGAAACCGCTCAACGAAAATCGTATTGAGGTGAAAAGGTAGGCAAAGCCGACGGTCGCCGCGACTGCAATCGAGGCGGGAATTGGCCCGCCATAAAATCCGCTGCGGCCAAAGAGTTCTAAGAGAACGGCGAGCACCGCCAGCCAGCGAGCTTGAAGAGGGAAGATGAACAGTATGACGGTCGCATACGGGCTCAAAGTAGCGAAGGCTACAACAATTGAGACGAAACCCCCGACCATGCCGTAGAAGAGCCCGCCGGCGACCATAAAGCTCGACAACGCCATTATGACCAGACCTGGCACGATCCCGCTGAGGAAGAAAAACAGCAAAAACTTTGCGGATCCCCACGCACGCTCGAGCGAGCCGCCAAAGAAATAAAGCACCAGCGCGTCGCCAAGGACATAGAAGAAGCTCGTACCGTGGACAAACGGGAACGTCAGCGGTTGGAAAATAGTCCAAGGCGACTGCGGCGATAGGCTGCGCAGCCAACCGATCGTCGGCAACCAGGCGAGCAACTGCGTGATCGCGCCGTGAAGATAGAAGTCGACGATAAAAACGATGCCCATGATGACGAGCAACGTCAGTACGGCTGGAGTTTCACCTTGGTTACGGTAGGCGAAGCCGCCAATCGTTCGCATGGCCTAGCCTTCAAGCATAGTGAGGATCTCTCTTTGCCGCCCAATCCCGAACGCAGGTGAACACGATTTCCGCGCTGCGCCAAAAATCGTTCAGGTCGATCCACTCATTCACGGTGTGAATGTCGCGCATGCCCGTTCCTAAATTCACGCTGGTGATACCTTGGCGGTTGTAGACGTTGGCATCAGATCCGCCACCGATAGTAACTGTTTGGACGGGCGTACCGAGCGCTCGGCCAGAGTCGAGTACGAGCTGGACGATTGGTGCGTCATCGCTCACGCGTAAGCTGTAATATTCCCGTTGCGATTGCTCCTCAACCCAAGCGCGATGAATCTTCCCATCCAACGTTACCGTGGCTTGCGCTGCTGCATCTGTGAACGTCGTTCGGATCTGGCGCAGGACTTCGTCGAGGCGTTGATCGCTGAGCGAGCGCGCCTCGCCCCGCACAACACAAAGATCAGGTACAACGTTTGTTGCTGCAGGGCCCGCAATGACTACATTTGCGGTCGTCTGGGCATCAACCCGGCCAAGCGGCATCGCCGCTATCGCCTGTGCTGCAATACGAACTGCCGAAATGCCGTTTTCAGGACACATACCCGCGTGCGCGGCCAGACCATGCACAGTGAAGGTGTAGTGCTCAGAAGACGGGGCCTCAGTCACAAGATGCGAGGCGTTAGCAGAATCCAGCACGATGGCGTCTTTGGACTGTAACGCGGTGAAATCTAAATGCTTGGCGCCAACCAATCCAATTTCTTCGCAAATGGTGAACGCAACTTCGATTGGGCCGTGAGGAACGTTGTGGTCTTGCAGCGAGCGCAATACCTCAAGAATAATTGCAAGCCCGCTCTTATCATCGCCGCCTAAAATGGTTGTGCCGTCCGAACTGATGCGCTCGGCCTCTCGAATTGGCTTGACTCCTTTACCTGGAGGCACCGTATCCATATGGGCTGAGAGCAGCAAGGGCGCGACCGTGCCCGTTGCAGTCGGCTCAAAGCGAGCAACAACGTTGCCTGTGTTTCCGCCAACGGCACTCCCCGCATCATCAATGCGCACGCTTGCCCCGAGTTCTCTTAGGGCTCGCGCGAGGTATTCGGCGACTGGCATTTCCTCTTTTGAATGGCTGTCGAGCAGGAGCAAGTCTAAGACGGTGTCCGTCATACGATCGCGTTGTATCATGGGCGTTTGTTGGTGCGCATCCGGCGTCTGTTCCTTTGAACTCGTGAAAAACGCCGTGAGGTCGCTCACACCGCCGGTCCGGCGGGGGTGAGCGTGCATAGGACGCCGATTAGATACCTAGAGGGTGTAAGAACAGGAGCATTTTCCCATGTTGAACTCGCGCAAAAGCGAAGTGCCAAACGCAGACTTTGACAGCCGGGTCAGCCTCTTTCGAAGGGGCATGATGATTGTGTTCGGCCTGTTTGGCGGAACAGTTCTGGGCGGTGTCGTCGGACTTTTTGTCTACGCCAATTCGCGCACGCCGAACGCCCACGACGGCGTCTTTGCAGTCATTCAGGTCGTCGGTGTGCTCCTCGGCTTGGGCATGGGGTTGTTCGCGGCGCGTAGTTCGGACGAACAAGAGCAAATGCTTGAAGCTTCGCAACGCGCGGGCGTGTCGATGCTAAAGAAGTACAAACCAAAACCCGGAACCGCCGGTCACAGTAACGTCGGTCAGCGAGTCATCGGCGCTTCAGTCGACGATAGCGCAGCGGTCAGCGAACAGTACCTTAAGACCCTCCTGGCCAACTCCAAACAAGCGCAATAGCGTCGCGGCGGCAACGGACCTTTCGGTCCGCGTGTCGTAAGCCGCCGCATGAAAACTCAAGAACGCGGACAAGTCCGCATACTCAAACATTCGTCGACCGTATTGCGTGGCAACGCCCTCGGCGATCCGGCAGATCGGGACCTGTACTGTTACCTGCCGCCGGGGTACGAGCACTCCCAAGAACGATATCCCGTCATTTATTGGCTGTCAGGTTTTACCGGCAGCGGTCGCATGATGTTCAATTTCGATCCGTGGGCTGAAAGCATCGATAGGCGGCTCGACCGCCTCATCAATGCCGACGCAATGCCGCCGGTCATTTGCGTTTTACCCGATTGCTTTACACGCGTCGGTGGCAGCCAGTACGTCGATTCAACCGCCACAGGCAACTATGAGACGTATATCATTGACGAGCTCGTTCCGTTCGTCGACGCTAGCCTGCGAACAAAAACAGGAAGAGAGCATCGCGGCGTGACGGGAAAATCGAGTGGCGGCTACGGAGCGATGCGACTTGCGATGCGCCACGCCGATACGTTTGCGGCGCTTGGATCGCACTCGGGTGACGCGTACTTTGCTTACTGTTACCTGCCGGATTTTCCTAAATTCGTTACCGGCATCGAAAAAGCGGGTGGAGTCGAAGAGTTTTTCCGTGATTTCGAGGCGTTGCCCAAAAAGACGAGCTCTGCGATGGAAGTCCTCAACATATTAGCCATGGCGGCGTGTTATTCGCCCAATCCTGCCGCGCCGCTCGGCATCGACTTGCCAATGAGAGTTCCCGATGGTGAGATTCGCGGCGACGTGTGGAAGCGTTGGGAAGCAAACGATCCGGTGCACATGGCACGCGAATACGCCGATGCGTTGCGGTCATTGAAACTGATTTACCTCGATGCAGGCCTGCGCGACGAGTTTAATCTGCACATCGGTGCGCGCATATTTGCCTCGCGTTTGCGCGACCTTGGCGTTGCGTTCCTTCACGAAGAGTTTGACGACACGCATATGGGCATCGTGTATCGCTACGACCGCTCGTTTACTGAAATCGCCAAAGTGCTCGGCTAGGTTTCCGCTGCCGTGGTGGACCGCGCGCTTGCCACTAGGACTGCTACAGCAGGCGATCTCAGTGCGATCACGCGCATTTACAATGAAGGCATCGAGGATCGCATCGCGACCCTTGAAGTCGACAGCAAAAGCGAAGAAGACGTCAGCCGATGGCTTTTCGATCGGCCATCGCGCTATGAAGCAATCGTTGCGCTATCAGGCGACGACGTTGTAGGCTGGGCTGCCCTCAACCCTTATAGCCACCGCTGCGCATACGCCGCGGTTGCCGATCTGTCTGTGTATGTTGCTCGTACCTGGCGCGGCAAGGGCGTCGGCGAGCATCTGTTACGAGCGCTTGAAGCACGGGCTACAGCGCAAGGCTTTCATAAGATCGTGCTCTTCACGTTCCCGTTTAATGGCGCCGGTCAGCGCCTTTATCGCAAATGTGGCTTCCGCGAGGTTGGGATATTCAAAGAACAGGGCGTGCTCGATGAGCAACGTGTAGACGTCATGGCAATGGAAAAAATCCTCGGGGGATAATAAGGATGACCCCTAAAATCAGGCAGTGTCTTCGAGGATACCGGTTACGTCCGGTGTGTGATTTTTTTTAAAACGTCCGGTGTGATGTGTAAAGGTCCGGTGGATCGATTTATTACGCGTGAATTACGAATGGGTTTCGGCGATCTAAATTGATCGTGTAAACGTCCGGTTCAACTTTCCAATTGATGGATCGTATTTCCAGCATTTTTGCCGGAGATCAAAGGAGCGGCTATGGATTCTAGAGTGTTACTATCCTCATAGGTGAATGGATATTTTCGCGGACCCATTCTACCAAAGACCTTTTCCAGGTGGTTAGTTAAGATGGATGATGAGACATTTTTTGCATATTTGACCAACAAATCGCCACGAGTTCGTGATATTGTCATCGAGCCCGGAACACGTTTCGCGACGCTTGAAGAGCGGATGGCAGCTGGCAAGGCACTTCGCAAACGGCTACCGCGTGCAAGTCACGCTGTGTGGGCGCCATCAAAGGATCGACCAGATCCCGTTGACCTGCTTGAGGAACAGAACACGACAAGAGTAGCGGCGCTAGTGCCCATTCGTTGGGGACGGATGTTAGCGTCGCCGTTTACGTTCATGCGCGGCTCCGCGCTCGTCATGGCACACGACCTATCGACGACTCCCAACACCGGAATCCGCGTCCAGGCATGCGGAGACTGCCACATGCTCAACTTCGGCGTATATGCCACGCCGGAGCGGAACCTTATCTTTGACATTAATGATTTCGATGAAACGTTACCGGCGCCGTGGGAATGGGACGTGAAGCGCTTGGCAGCCAGCATCGAGCACGCTGGACGCGACCGCTCCCTAGCAAGGGGCGCACGCGAGGCAGCGGTTCGCGAGATGTCGCGCAGCTATCGCTCCTATATGACTCGTTTCGCGGAAGCTACGGCTCTGGAGGTTTGGTATCTGAAACTAGATGCAGCCACCATTGGTCGGCGTTTTACGCGAAACGCTAGTGGCCGTAAGAGAGTGGCAGCCAACATCCAACGAGCTCAAAAGCGCACGATGGAATCAGCCTTTATTAAGATGACGTCGGTGATGAATGGCCAGCGTCGTTTCGTCGATCGTGCGCCAGAAATCTTCCATCCCCATACGCGCGGCGGAAGCCACCCTCTTTTTAACGAGGTTTACGGTAAGTACCTGGATACGGTTCGTGATGACCTACGCGTGCTTTTGAGGCGCTACCGAGCTGTCGATTTCGTGTTTAAGGTCGTGGGGGTAGGTAGTGTGGGTACCCGTTGTGGCGTAATGCTCATGATGGCTAACGATGGCGATGCTCTGCTCTTGCAGATTAAAGAAGCCAATTCCTCAGTGCTCAATGTGTACGCGGGAAAGAGCGAGTATCAAAACCACGGACAGCGGGTTGTCGCGGGGCAGCGCCTCATGCAGGCTTCGAGTGATATTTTCTTGGGTTGGACAGCGTTGAGGGGGCGCGACTATTACGTGCGCCAGTTGCGCGATATGAAGTGGGCAGCAGATCCATCCACATTCAATAAGCAACGGTTGGCCGAATATGCGGCAGCATGCGGCGCGACGCTCGCCCGTGCGCATGCGAGGTCAACCGATCCAGCTCTGATCAGCGGATATTTGGGAAGCAAGGGTACATTCGACGACGCCATGGTAGAGTTCGCTCGCCTCTATGCAGACCAGGGAGAGCGCGATTTTGAGACGCTTAAGTCTGCCGTTAAAAAGCGGCGCATTCAGACCACACGAGATGGCGTCAGTGGTGTAGCTCTTGCTACAAAGAGAGCTGTCTTAGCATCGAGCAACGCGTTCGAGTAGACGCGACGGACTCGGTGATTTGCACGCGGGGGCTGTCGGTCCTTAGGTCGCCAAGGCGCATCGCTCGCTTGTCAGTTGCAAAGGCGGCTGTCGAGGCTGTCGTTTCTGGAGCGAACAAGGGCCTAACAGGATAGCCAACTCCCGCAGCAAAGGCCGCGGAACGTAGCCCGAGGCCACCATGTCAGCTATGATTGATTGGAACGCGGTCTCTGCAACCGGTACTGTGATAACGGCTGTCGTAGTGGCAGTTACCGCAATTTTCGGTTTCGATCAGCTTCGTCAGCTTCGTCGCGCGACGCAGCTCGACGGAGCAATGAGAATCTTAAGTGAGTTAAATACCCCTGCGTATCTCAAGGCTCGTCAGTTTGTGGCGACCGAACTACCTAAGAGTCTTGACGACCCAAAATTCCGCAAGGAAGTCGAGTTGGGCGGGATCTGGACAAAAAACCCTGATATGATTCATCACGAGCAGTCTGTCTTGAGGACTTTTGAGGCGATCGGATCCATGGTGCAGCAGGGCCTGCTCGAGCGCGACGTTGTGGTCAGCACTGCAGGTGTTGCAATTTTGGTTGCCTGGGAACATCTAAACCCCGTCGTTGAGATACAGCGGCGCACGATTCATCCCAAAATGTGGGAGAACTTTGAGAATCTTTATGGTCACGCCCACGAGTGGTTCATAAAGCGAGGTGGCGACGAGCAATATCAAGTTTGGCGCGGGGCTGTTGTCAGCCATGGCTCTGAATAACCCTCAAACGGCATAAATGGTAAACGCGGTGCCCCTGGCGAGCTCACGTCAATATGGTGCTGCGGTTGGTCAACTCAGAGGGTAACTAATGAGATCCTTTTGTCACCAGCTCGGGTTCACCGAACCGGGTATCCCGTCAGGACGACGCCTGCCACGAGCAAGACGACCGACCCAAGCAGCAACGTTGCCATCTCTATTTTTAGTAACTCAAACTTGGAGCCCACGCCCGCGAGAAATGAGACCGACGCGAACAATACCGTCATCAGCACATATCGGTTGGCGGTATCGTTTGCGCTTACCGCGGTTTGGAAATAGCCCTTGGCCTCACTCTCGAGTGCATTAGCGCGGTCCTGCGCGTCGACATGGTACTCGGGCATCACAAAGGGCGAACTCGGTGCGCGGGCGTTCGTGAAGGGCTTCGTCGCGAGCCAAGCATTCACAGCTGGTTTGAGCCGGTCGGGAAACCGCTGGGATACGAACGACACGAGCGCGGTATTCCGCGATGCTACCGCGCTGTGGTATTCGATGAAAAGGTCAATGTCGATCAGCATCTGCCGATTCGCAAGATCTGATTGACGCACCGACTCTACGCGGGCGGCGCTGGCTTGAGCGTACGACTGCGCTTGGGCGTTACCCCAGCGCGCGGATTGATAGGCGCACCATGCCGACAAGACTGCCGCGACTGAGATAAGGGCGACTGCCCACAGTTCCACGCGGTGCTGGGCGCTGTTCATTCCGCCGGGTTTTGGGATATTGGCGTAAATCCTTTGCTTTGCGCTGTGATCCTCTGAACCTCAGGATGCAATAGAGTTGTTCTTATCATGCGACATGACGACAAGCGTCGTTTGCGATTGGTTGCACCGGACGTTTTGATTCCCAATATGGAATGATGAGTAACCGGACGTGTGGGCACGTAATTAGATCGCCGAAACCCTTTCGTAGTTCACGCGTAATCATGTCGCGGAGAGCACAGTGGCGGACGTCGGATGGTATGGCGTTTAATCGGCAATCACACGAAAAAAACGTCAAAATATCAATCACACAATAGGGTTGGATGCGGACGTTCGCGATCGTACCGGACGTTTTAAATTTACTATTGCTGATTGTGAATTGGCGCCATCCAGGATCTTCCGTATACTCTCCGATTTATTTCCACCCTTGAAAATATCGCAAAACGCGTCGTAGCCGGAGGCTGGAACGTCCGATGTTCGGCCTGGAGCGGCAGCGATGATGTTTGGATTACTTTAAACACGGGAGACGATGGAGATCTCGCACACCGTTTAGCCAACGCATGACACACGTTGTGAAGATCTGTGACGGTACTAGCGATCCATTTTGAACTTTACAAGCCTAACAGGTGGACCGCCGGACGTTTGCGCGGCTAATATTTGCGCAGGCGTAGGAGCGTCAACATCGTAACATAGCTCACCTGGCCGACTGAGGAATGGAGCAAATGAGCGCACAACCAGGTACCAGCGTCGTCCGTTCAGAGTCTCGAATTTTTCCAATTTTGCTGAGCATCGCAGTTCTATTACTAGTGGAGACGATGCCGAGCCGTTTCGAGATTCTCCCTCGAGCACTCGCGCAGGGCGTCGAAGTCATGCTTGTCGCGTCGATGATCCTGGCCGGCTTACGCCCAGCGACGTCCGTGTGGGCAAAGATCGAGCGGTGGGTCATTTTTACCGTTTCCGCGTTTGCAATCGTGCTAGCCCTCTTAGTGCTCAAAGAGCTGATTATAGATATCATCGGTCATTCGAAGCAGTTCAGCCCTATTACGCTGTTGGTCACCTCAATTTCCGTTTGGGTGATCAACCTACTCGTGTTCAGTCTCGTCTACTGGCAAATGGATCGGGGTGGGCCATCCGGGAGGGCTACCGGGTGGATAGGGCGAGCCGATTTCAGCTTCCCGCTCGGCAATCCAGGCGATGGCGTGCCAGTCGATTGGAAACCTGGGTTTGTGGACTACTTCTCGCTTGCGTTCGATACGTCGACGGCGTTCAGTCCTACGGACTCACCACCGCTTACACATCGAGCAAAGTTGCTCATGATCGCACAAAGCAGCATTTCGCTTGTCACAATCGTGGTCGTCGCAGCTCGAGCGATCAATATCTTGACCTAAGGTTATCCGACCCACATCCAAAACAGCGCAGCCGAAGTCGGGAGAGCGTCATTTTCCGGCGATCAGCGTACCGGACGTTTGGAATCGCACCGGACGTTTGCGCGGCAATTGCTATAGCCGAAACTCATTCGTGGTAGTGGTGATGTTGACAAGACCATGGAACGGCGGAACGTTGTTTCGAGATTAGCTAGCGCGGGCGACTCGACTTAGCCAGTTGGATTCTTAAACACGGTGATGTCTGGAGCCGGTGGATTAGGATGTTGTTTTAGCGTCGCGTAGTATTGAGTTACCGCTGCAAGTGGCTGTTCTGCTGACCAGCCGAATAGTCCGGCGACATTAAGATCTTCGTGTGGATCTATTTCGACGTTGTAGATTTTTGGATAGC
>JBPYDX010000091.1:0-2208 GCA_051986115.1 Candidatus Eremiobacteraceae bacterium | reverse complement strand
CACAAAGACACGCCAGAGTTGCGGGAACAGATCCGCGCGATGCTGGAGACCGAGTAGCCCTTAAACTTCGTTGAGCGAACCCATGCGGTAACCGCGTGGATCGATCTCGATGCGATCGTATCCTATAGAGCCGAGCGCGTTGCTTATCTTGCTCGCAGCTGCGCGCAGCTGCTCTACGCGATCGAGCGGCACTTCCACGCGCGCAACGTCTCCGAAATGACGTACCCGGACAATGTCGTAACCGATTGCCCGCAAATATTGTTCGGCCAAATCAACTTTGCGCAGCGTGTCAATCTCGATAGCAGTTCCGTAGGGTACGCGGGAGGACAGACACGGCGTCGCCGGTTTCTCCCATACCTTGAGCCGTAAGCGTTGCGCGATATTGCGAATTTCTTCTTTGCCAAGCTCTGCTTGCGCAAGTGGGCTGCAAACGCCAAGACGCAAGCCTGCCTGATGCCCGGGGCGTCGGTCCAGCGGCGCTCGCCCATCATCGGCGTTAAAGCCGTCAGCCACATGGTCGTAACTGCGCTCGCGTGCTAAGCCGATAAGCCGAGAAAAGAGTTCTTCTTTACAATAATAACAGCGGTCCTTAGCATTTCGTAGATAGCGAGGGTTGGCAAATTCGCGAGTTTCAATGACCTCGTGTCGTACGCCGATGGCACTGGCTTGCGCGCGAGCCGCTTCAAACTCACCCTGCGCAACTGAGGGCGAACTGGCAGTCACAGCCAGGATATCGTCGCCGAGCTCTTGATATGCGACCGCCGTTAAAAGCGCGCTGTCGACTCCACCTGAATAGGCGACGATCAGGCGACGCAATCCACGCACGATGCGACGAAGATTTTCTTCCTTATGCGTCAACACAATGATTAATGCGCGAAGCGACGCAGGCAGCTCCAAAACCATTATCAATATTCACGACGCTCACCCCAACGGCGCACGCATTGAGCATAGCGAGCAATGCAGCAAGACCTTGATAGGATGCGCCGTACCCAACGCTCGTGGGCGTGGCGATGACTGGCTTGTCCGTGAGTCCTGCGATGACCGACGGCAAGGCGCCATCCATGCCCGCGACAGCAATGACGACGTTTGCGGTGCGAAGCACCTCTTGATGGTTGAGCACGCGATGCAGCCCCGCGACACCGACGTCATTAATGCGTGTGACTGCATTGCCCATGAGATCAAGCGATACTGCTGCTTCTGCTGCGACCGGACCATCGGAGGTTCCAGCTGACACAACAGCCACCTGACCAACGCGGGGTAGCGGCTTGCCTTCCCACCCAATGATGCGAGCTTCATCATAAAAGATTGCACTTGGCAACAGAACACGCACCGCTTCGAAGGCACTTTTTGTTGCTCTGGTTGCCATGACGACACCGCTGCTTTGCGCAAGCGAAGCCGCGATGGTTGCGATTTGTTCGTCGGTTTTCCCAGGGCAGAAAATGACTTCAGGAAATCCTGTACGCTGCGCGCGATGATGATCGAGGGTGGCGAATTCTGCTATTTCAGGCATGCACTTGGCTTTGAATTTGTGCTGTGATTCCCTGCCCGCATCCCCCTAGCGAGCAAAGGTATAAGTATAACGCACCGTGATGCCACCGCCAACGTTGCGATCGGCAAGTTCCTGCGTTTGTGAAAACACCGCCGAGTAGTTGATAAAACGAACACCGAAGTCCCACGTCGAGCGCGCGTGCCTCATCTCAAACATAGCGGCGATGTCGGTCATCGCGCCTCTTTCACCCCGGCTCACTTCTTTATAGAAGCAGTCTTTACAGTTGCTGTTGAACACCGTGCCATAGAGCGACGGCATGCCTGCATAATCAAGAATCACCGCATTTTTTTTGTACACTGGGATCTTGAGCAGCGCTTCGTAGCGCGTGCCGGCAACGTGAGAACTTTCCGTTTCATAAGCGTGTGGATCATCAGTCGGCGGCAGTTGCGTCTGCTGATTGATGATGATGCCGCCCAGTCCTAGCCAAAAGCGCTGGCGGGTATCTAGCGCATAATCGAGAGTGCCATCGACGAATCCGATATTGGTCGTCGCGGGGAGATTCGGCGATGTTGGTGTCGAGTTTATACCGAAGTTTGCAACGCCTTCGGTCTGCACTTGGACGCGGCTGCCTCCTCCTGACAGATGCAAGATGGGAACAACAAGCTGCTCGCTGACGTTGCCATCCGACTCATAATGCGTCCCACTTAGAAGAGTGTCTC
>JBPYDX010000090.1:0-6612 GCA_051986115.1 Candidatus Eremiobacteraceae bacterium | reverse complement strand
GCTTGAAAGCGGCGTCTTTAATTGTAGTGTGTGGGCCACGCCGCCAGGCAACGCGCTGCCTCCACCACCGCAAGCGGCGATAGCGAAAATCGCGCCAACCAATGAAAAAGCAAGAACGATACGGATTTTAAAAGCCTGCATCTTATCGTGCGGTCCCTCTCTCGGTGCACGTCCAAGCTGATTGTAGCGCTTTTTGGCTAGCTACGCTTCCGTAGAATTACCTAATTGTTTCGCAGCGTGGTCCACTAGGCCTGAAGGGCTTCCTCTACTGCTCGGTCCTCGGACCACGACGCGCCCTCATCGCCCAGTCGTTCGACCTCATCTTGCGCGAGTTGTTGCTTCAGAAGCTCACTCAGTTTTTCAAAACCCCATCTTTCGGTGATCTCACGCTCAAGTTCGAGACGTTTGAACTGTACGTTGACGTAGCCGATCAAGCGCGCAGCTGCGCGCGAACGCCCGTGCAACGCGGCCATGAGCGCCAAGTGCTGCAGCGCAACCGCGATGTTCCAAGGATTTTGCTCGGTTTGTCCCAGGCGAAGCCCTTCGCAAGCCGACGCGCGCGCGTTCTCGAGATCGCCACTCGCAATGCGATAAGCGCAACTGTTGTTGTAATCGATCGCCAAGTCCGATGCTTCTTTTAACCGTGAAGTAATTGCGAGCGACTCGGTGACCGAGTTTAGCGCTGCTTGCGGGTTGCCGTCTGCAAACTCGAGCTCACCAAGATTACCAAGAACGTTTGCTGTCGCGAGTTCATCGCCCAGCGACTTGTAGGCTCGCAGTGCTTGCTGATAAAATTCGCGACCTTGGCTAAAGTCGCCACGGTTGTAGGCACCGACGCCTTGAAGCGAAAGGCACGAGGCGACGCCAACACGGTCGCCGTGCTCGCGCATGGCCGGAATAGCGTCAAGAATCACCTCGTCTGCCTCTTTGAGTCTTCCCATTTGTAGTAAGCTGTAGGCTAGTGTTCGCAACGCGTACGCCGCGCCGCGTTCGTCACCGACCGAGCGATACAGTGTGACCGCACGTTCAGCGCAGTCACGCATCGGTTCGCCTTGTAAGAAACGCGATTTCGCTCGCCACAAGCGAGCAGCAACAGCTGGATGGTCAGCCTCGTTGAGTCGTTCGATTGCCTTGCCCAGCCACAGCCGTGCTTCCAGCGAGAGACCGCCTAACGCCCACAAACGTTCCAGTGTGCCGGCGACGCCGGCTCCAAGCGCAATGTCATTGCCCCCGCCAAGTGCCCACTCGAGTGTGGCACGATAATTTTCGAGATCGTCCTCGATGTCAGCAAGCCACTGGGCCGTAGAGCCGACTCCATAGCGATCGTCAGCCGATTGGGCTTGATTGAGAAAGTACGCGCTCCGTTTGCCCTCCAACACTTCGCGCTCGCCGCTACTGTCGAGTTTTTCTAAGGCGAATGCCCTTGTTGACTCAAGCAGTCCATAGCGCTCGCGTTTGCCACTCGTGTGAACGACGATCAAAGATTTGTCGACAAGTGCGATCAGCAAATCAGAAATCGCTTGAGGGTGCAAACCGTCACCCGAGCATACCGCGGCAGCGGCTTCCATGCTGAAGCCACCGGCAAAAATACTAAGCCGAGCGAAGAGCCGCTGTTCGGGGGACGAGAGTAGCCCATAGCTCCAGTCGATGAGTGCTGCAAGCGTCTTGTGTCGCGAGAGCGCAGTGCGGCTGCCTCCGGTGAGGACTCGAAAACGATCGTCAAGGCTCTTAGCAAGACTTGGCAGAGCAACCGCTGCGACGCGGGTAGCAGCTAGTTCGATAGCAAGCGGAATGCCATCAAGCCGCCGGCAAATCTCAACAACCATGGGCACGGCGTCGTCGTCGAACCGGAACCGTCTGTCCGCAGCCTGTGCCCGGTCCACAAACAGCGCCACGGCTCCGTACTGCAACGCTTGTGCCGCTGTCACCGCGTCATCTTTCTCGGGCAGCGCGAGCGAAGGAACGCGTTGGACGATTTCTCCTACGATGCCAAGTGCCTGGCGCGAGGTAGCCAAGACCCGCACGTGCGGGCACTGATGTAAGATCTCATCAACAAGTTCGGCAGCCCGATCGAGCATGTGCTCGCAATTGTCGAAAATAATCAGGGTCCTGCGCCGTTTGAGCGCGTCGATGATCGTCTCGATCAGTGGCCGGCCTTGTTGCTCGCGAATACTCAAAACTTTGGCAACAACCGAGGCCGCAAGCGACGTGTCGACGATCGGCGAGAAATCGCAAAACCACACCCCGTTTGGATACACGCCGAGCTGATCGACACCCAGGCGCAGCGCCAATCGCGTTTTGCCGACGCCACCAGACCCAAGCAATGTCACCAGCCGATTGGCAGCGAGCAACGACGTTGCTTCAGCCAGGTCCTGTTCTCGGCCCAAAAGCGGCGTGAGTGAGAATGGAAGATTGTTCGGAGAAGCCTCGCGCGCAAGCACGGCATCGCCGGCGGGGCTTTCAAGCAAACCGGCTCGGCCGGCTTCAACGACCGCCCGGGTGCGAGTGGGCGCGTTCAGCTTACTGAGAACGTGGTCGATGTGCGTTTCGATCGTGCGCCTGCCCAAGGCAAGTCGCTGAGCAATCTCCTTATTGCTCAGACCAAATGCCATGAGTTCCAACACTTCTCGCTCACGTTTGGTGAGCAGAATGCTGGGTGTAGCCTCTGTGGAATGCCCTGCGGTTTTCACAGGTTCGGCGAGGGAAGCGGAAGACACACCGAAGTCTTTATCCGCGGTGGCATTGCCTGTTTTTGGGTTTTGCATATACAGGCTTAGACTTATGCAAGTACCCTTGCAACCGTCTGCATGCCTAATTCAGCCTAGCGCCGCCCAATACCTAGACCCACCCAGCGTGTTCGCGTGTGTACTGGGGCGGCCAGACAACCTCGAACCGCACCAGCACTACTTCCGTGCTGTCGTCGACGTTGAAGCCTTGTCGTGCTCCCTGCCGGCGAAAATATCGAGCATGGGAGGCGCGCCACCAGGCAAGGCTACGATCTCCACCGCCTTCTTCGCTTGCAAACTGTTCGTCAACATTGCCCAGCTGCTTAACGGAAACTTCGGTCGTACGAACGACGCACTGAGGGGCGTTGTGTCCGTCAACGACAATGCCGAAATCGCCAGGCTTGGGCATGGGCTGGCTAAATGCGCCAAAATCGCGCAGCAAACTCGAGGTGGCGCGCTTCTTGCCGGCAAGAACCAAAGCAGCCAACTCATCAGCCAGCATTTCGTTGTCGCCGAATCGGAACACGGTATAATTAGTGCTCGCCAGCTGTGCCGCGGCGGCATACGCGCTCCAAAATTGCCGCGTGTTTTCGTCGTCGCGCAACGAGCTAGCCCTCAAATCGCTGCTGTTAATTTGTACCTGTCGGCCGTGAATATGTCATATCGCTTGAACCGTGACTCAAATGCAGGCGACGGCTGCTCGCCGATTTCAGCAAGCGCACGACGACAGCGCTGTACCCAAGCGGCAGCATGCGAAAGCTGACGGTTGGCCAGCGCGGCTTCCACCAAAGCCGTGTAGGCGTCTTCAAAGTAAGGATTGCGGACGATGAACCGCCGCGCTAACAGCGGGTCTTTGGACGAACTTACCATGTGAGCCAGGAGTGACTCATACAGCGTGGCGAGCCGTTCGCGCTCTGCGACCGACCAGTTGTCGTAGTCGCCTTCCAAAAAGTCTCCGCGATACAGCCGTAAGGCTCTGGCATGATCGCTTGAATCGATGGAGCTTGCGCAGCGCTCAAACTCGTGCGCATCCACGGATGCCGTGTACAGGCGCACCACGGAATTGCTGGCCCGCAGATAGCTGTCAGGATCGAGTTGGACTGCGCGCATGCAGCCGCGGATCGAACAGAGCGCGGTTTTTAGACTATTGCGTGCGCTTTGTGGGCATGCGTCGGGCCAAAATATCTCCAGCAAACGCTCACGAGCTATATCGGTACCGCATTTATGAGCAAGGAAAGCTATGAGAGCGCGTGCCTTGCGGGTCTCAGGCGGTGGTGTGGTTCGCTCGCCCAAGGAAAGCTCGAAACCCCCCAGCGTCCTTAGGTTGAGTGTCAATTCAACCATGAAAACGGCCTCCTAGAACATCAATTCGATGCTGAGTCTAGCACACGCAAGCCCCTGCTGGCTTCCGTAAACGGCTCCGTAGGAATACGGAGACGACCGCAAAAACGTGGCCCGCCATGACGAGAGCTAGCACTTTTCGACTCGCGGCCTCCGTAGTTCTGTGCTGTTTGATGCCTGCAGCTGCGGTGTACGCCGACGCAAATTCGGCAGCCCAGTCATCCAACGTGCAGCTGGTCGGACACAGCGCTCTATTCAACCGGGGTATGAACGCTGCGCTCGCGATCTACCAAAACTACGTCTATATAGGCAACCGTACTGACAGCTCATCATTGTGTGTCGGTGCGACTGGAATTCCGTCGGGTAGCGGTTGCCTTCACGCGCACCCGGGGATTCTAATTGTCGACGTCCGCAATCCAGCCAACCCCGCTATCGTGGGCGAAATTGGTCAACCGTATGCGGGCAAGGTCGGAGTGACGACGCGCGAACTGCGGGTCTGGCCGGATAAGCAGCTGTTAATTGTCATGAACTTTCGCTGTAGCACAGAGTTGCATGCCTGCAAGAGCGGCACCGATAAAGAGTATCCTTTCGATATCTCGTTTTTCGACCTTAGCGATCCGGTCAAACCGAAGTTCCTAACGCGCTACGTCCCAACGTCGCAAAAGGGCCTAGCGGTGAAGCCGCATGAGATGTTTCTCTGGGTAGATCCTAAGAACACCGACCGCGCATTACTGTATATATCCACGCCCACAATTTCAAAAAATCCATCGATTCCCAATCTAATCGTTGCCGACATCAGCGCCGTGAAGCAGGGCGGCGCCGTCAGCGAAGTAGCGGAAGGGAACTGGAACAGCCTTTACCCAGGCACAGATCGTCCTGATTATCCCTTGAAAAGCGTGGCCGCCAAGACGTGCGGGCCGTACGACTGCAACTTGTTCGTCCACTCTATGGGCGTTACAGACGATGGCTCGCGCACGTATCTCGCGATGGAAGCTGGCCAATTTCTCATATTGAATACGAGCGCGCTCACCAAGCCCACGACGAGCGGCACTGTCATATCTCTTAATGGCGACCTGCTCACGCAGCCTACTAATCGGCCAGTGTGGGGACAAACACCCGCAGATCCAAGCGCAGTTCCCCTCAACTGCAAAAACGCGTGCCCTAACGGACACTCAGCCGTAAGAATTCCCGACAGAGACTTGGTTTTAACGACCGACGAGGTGTACGGCACGTACACGAATGATAGCGCAGGCTGCCCATGGGGCTGGGCGCGCCTCATCGACGTGAGCAATGAGGCGCACCCAAAAATAGTCGGCGAATTCACAACTGCACAAACCACGTCGTCATTTTGCAGCAGCGCGCAATACGACAAGCGTACTGCGCTGTATACGAGCTACTCATCTCACAATCCGACGGTCGTGCGCGATCTAGCTGTTGTGGCCTGGCACTCAAGCGGTTTGCAGATCATCGATACGAGCGATGCGGCTCATCCCAAGCAGGCCGGCTACTTTTCGCCGCAACCGATCGAGCATGTTGCAATCGAAGACCCAGCCTTGGGTCGTGGGCAAAGCAAAGTGATCATGTGGAGCTATCCTATCATTAAGGATGGGCTCATTTATGTTGTCGACATCCGAAACGGGTTATATATTCTTCGCTACGCTGGACCACATGCTGACGAAATCAGTTCAGTCAAGTTTCTTGAGGGCAATTCAAACCTGCACGGTTGATCTACGGCGAGCGCTGCTCTAGCGCGGCGTCGATGCTAGATGCTGCCATCCAGGCAAACGTTCCAAGCCAGTGAGTCGACAAATAGTCAGACCCAAGTGCGGCGGTCACACCCGCACTATAAAGGCGTTTTGCCTGGTCAAGGAATTGCGGCTCTTCAAGCGCCTGCGCGATCCGCGCTAGCATTGCAGCACGCGACAAATTGAGACCATGCAAATGCACGATCTGACCGTCGCTGACGGTTGGAACTTCAACTGGAGCAAAAATAGCTGCTTTCGGGCTCGCGCGGGGCAGAAAGTTGCGCCACCAGTGCGAGAAGCGATGCCCTAAGAGGCGTCGCATCAAGTCCGCCTCTGCCAAGCCTGGTGAGAGAAAATCATGCGCGCTGCGCTCCCATGCCTGAGGGTAATCGCGATCGCGTTCAAACCACGCGTGCGCTCGTGACGCGATTGAATTTTCGAGCTGGTTCAAACCGAGTGCACTCGCTGCATCGAGCATCAAACCCAGCGCAAAGGCGCTGTTGCTATGCACGCCATGACGGACGGGTCCCGGCATCGTTGCAAGCCACTGGCGCGCAGACTCTGCAACGCGCTCGGCAAGATCCTGCAAGGGCGTGCTCAGCGTACGAATCGACTGTAAAGGCGACACCGTCGCGGCAGCTGCGAGGGCCAAGGCCCAGGCCCATCCGTAAGGCCGCTCGTAAGTCGGATACGCAGCAAGATAGGCTGATTCTCTGTCGAGATGAACCGCCGTGAGATTGGACGCAATCGCTTCTCGCAGTTTCGAGGCAACTGGTGGTGCGAACTTGTCCGATGCAAAG
>JBPYDX010000089.1:0-4392 GCA_051986115.1 Candidatus Eremiobacteraceae bacterium | reverse complement strand
ACGCAGCTTAGCGGCTACTCGGACGCCCCCACTGGCGCTGAGTTCGTCTGCGTGAATGCGCAGGCGCAGACCCTTGTTTGCGCACGCGTGAAGAAAGTGTTCGGATTGTTGTGGTGTGAAGAACCCGGTCTCACAAAATGCATCTGCAAACCAGGCAACGTTCTGCTCCACAACCGCAGGCAAGATGCGATCGCACAGCTCGTCGACAAAAGCATCGTAACTGTCAAATTCGGGCGGCAATGCGTGTGCGCCGCAAAACGTTGGAACCACACGCGGGAGATCAGAGCGTGCTCCAAGCTCTGCAAGTACCGACAACAGCTCAAGCTCCCCATCGACGTTTAATGCGTATCCGCTTTTCACTTCCGCAGTGGTGGTTCCGTGGCGAAGCATCGAGCGAAGATGAAGCGCGCCAATCTCTAGGAGGGTTTGCCGATCGCTGCCACGCGTTTGCTCGATCGTGTAACGCATTCCCAGCGTTGGCGGTTTGCCGGCGGCAATCTGCTCAAAATCAGCAATACGGTTGCCTGCAAAGAGCGCATGCGTATGGGCGTCGACAAAACCAGGCATCACTACTTTTCCGCCAGCGTCATATTCTTCGAATGTCCGAAATCGAGATCGCGCGTGGGCAACATCGGCCAGCGTCTGGGCGTGCGTACCCGCGGCTCGGACGACACCGTGTTCCACCAACAAGGTTGCGTGTTCTATGATCCCAAGGTCGGCGGGGTCAATGCGCGCTTGGGCGCCGGCTGCGGCCGCGAGCGGGGCGAGCGTCAGTAGAGTCGCATTACCAACAACGAACGCTTGTGGCGGCGGCGTGCCTACCACGTAACCTGAGCGCGATCAACGTTGTCAAGATGCAGATAGTATGACGCCGTTGCTAGGATGGCACTCAGCGGCGCAAGTCCTACCAGCTCACATCCGCGGACGAGCACACCTGCGGCCGCCGCTTCGGCGCGAATAAGTTCGGTAACGCGGTACAGTGGGATTGCAGACACGTTAACCACGTTCATTGAAACTTGTACGAGATTATCGGGCAGTGCAAAGCCGAGTGCCTTAATGCCGACGAAACCGCCACTGCGTTGTCGAACAGCGATCGCGATCTTCTCGGCAAGCTTAATGTCGGCGGTTGCAAGATTGACATTGAATGCAATAAGAAAATCGCGCGCGCCCACTGCGACCGCCCCGGCACTGGGATGCAACTCTGGCTCGCCAACGTCGGGTCGGCGATCCGCCTCTTTGACCGCAGCAAGCAGCCCTTCGAACTGGCCCTTGCGAACGGCGCTCAAGTCGCGGCGCTCGGGGCGGGTTGCAGCATTTTCATAGAAGTATGAAGGAACGCGAAAGCGTTCCCATAGCCCCTGCGCACAGCGGCGCGCGAGCAATACCGCGTCTTCCATTGAAGCGCCATCCAGCGGTATAAATGGAATAACATCGACTGCTCCCATGCGCGGATGTTCACCCGTATGCGTGCGCAGATCGATGTTGTCAATTGCGCCGCCTGCCAGACGCAGCGCTGCTTCAACAACGCCGTCGCCTGTGCCGACGAGCGTATACACGGATCGGTTATGAGCCTGATCGCTTTGCGTATCGATGAGGGTGACGTCGGGTGCGCTTGCAGCGAGTTTACCGATGCTTGCGATAATGTCGGGGCGACGGCCTTCAGAGATGTTCGGAACGCACTCGAAGAGTTTGGCCATGCTTTTCAAGCGCCCCGTTGGCGTCGAGCAGGCTGCGTCCCTTGCAAAAGGAAACATTCACGCTGCCCATGGCACAAATTGAAACACGGGTCGACACTTCGTCGCCGGAATTTGCCGCCAATCGCCAGTATTTTTTTGATCTGCTGGCACAGTTGCGCGAACGCACCGAGCTTGTGAGCCAAGGCGGCGGCCGCGAGGCGATGGCGCTGCATGTCTCGCGACAAAAGTTACCTGCCCGCACGCGTATCGACAAACTGGTCGATCCGAATACGCCGTTTCTTGAGTTTTCTTCACTGGCGGCCTGGGATATGTACAAGAACGAGGCGCCGAGCGCCGGTATTATCACCGGAATCGGAGTCATCTGCGGACGTGAGTGCGTGATCGTTGCCAACGACGCAACGGTCAAGGGCGGCACCTATTATCCGCTAACAGTTAAGAAGCACTTACGCGCCCAAGAAATCGCAGAGCAAAATTATCTTCCGTGCGTCTATTTGGTTGATTCTGGCGGCGCGTTCTTGCCGCTGCAAGCAGATGTCTTTCCCGACCGCGAGCACTTTGGCCGCATCTTTTACAATCAAGCGCGCATGTCGAGTAAAGGCATCACGCAAATCGCCGCGGTGATGGGATCGTGCACTGCGGGTGGCGCCTACGTACCGGCGATGTCGGATGAAACCGTTATCGTTAAAGGCGAAGGAACAATCTTTTTGGGCGGACCACCACTGGTCAAAGCCGCAACCGGCGAGGTTGTGAGCGCAGAAGAACTGGGCGGCGCTGATGTGCACTCTCGGATTTCCGGCGTGACGGATCACTATGCATTGTCTGACGAACATGCACGGGGCATCTGCCGGGAGATTGTCTCTCACCTCAACTATGAGAAGAAGGTGCCCTGGCTCGTTCGCGAGCCACGTCCGCCCAAGTACGACCCGCAAGAACTCTACGGTATCGTGCAGCGCGACTGGCGAAAACCCTACGATGTGCACGAAGTGATTGCGCGTATCGTTGACGCCAGTGAATTTCACGAATTCAAGGCGCTCTACGGTCAGACACTCGTGTGCGGGTTTGCTTATGTTGAAGGGCAACCGGTCGGCATCATCGCCAACCAGGGGATTCTCTTTTCTGAAAGCGCGCTCAAAGCGACGCATTTTATCGAATTGTGTTGTGAGCGCGGCGTGCCGCTCCTCTTCTTGCAAAACATAACGGGATTTATGGTCGGGAAGAAATACGAAGAAGGCGGCATTGCCAAAGACGGCGCGAAGATGGTGATGGCGGTTGCTAACGCACAGGTACCAAAGTTCACGGTGATCATCGGCGGATCGTTCGGCGCCGGCAACTACGGTATGAGCGGACGCGCGTATGAGCCTTGTCAGCTTTGGATGTGGCCGAATGCCCGCATTTCCGTCATGGGCGGTGCGCAAGCCGCGAGCGTCCTGCTCACCGTGCGCATGGACGGCTTAGAACGTCAGGGCAAAACCATGACACCAGATGAGCAGCGTGAGTTCATGCAACCCATCCTCGATAAGTATGAGGCTGAGGGCAATCCATATTACAGCACAGCTCGCTTGTGGGATGACGGCATCATCGACCCAGCTCAAACACGAACGGTTTTAGCTCTAGGCATTTCCGCTGCAGCCAACGCGCCTGCGCAGGCGACGCAGTTTGGCATCTTTAGAATGTAGCCGATGAATCAATCCGTCATAGTTTCAGGAGATGATCGCGTCGCGCGCGTGCGCCTTGATCGTCCTGAAGTACGCAACGCCATCGACACAGAGGTTATTGCCCAGTTAACCTCAATCTTTCGCGACTTTGCCAAACGTGAGTCGCTGCGCGCCGTCGTCCTGCAAGGCCAGGGAGCAATCTTTTGCGGCGGCGCTGACATTAAATACATGCGCGCCACGCTCGATTTGAGCGAAGAACAAAACGTCGAAGACGCCCTACGTCTGTCCGACATGTTTGCAGCTATTGACGATTGCCCCGCACCAACCATCGCTGCAGTCCAAGGCGCTGCGCTCGGCGGGGGAGCCGGGTTGATAGCCGTGAGTGACATTGTTATCGCAGAGGACGACGCGATGTTCGGTTTCACCGAAGCCAAACTCGGCATCGTCCCCGCGGTCATCTCACCCTTCGTGCTTCGTAAGATCGGTCAAAGCCACGCGCGAGCGCTCTTCGCGTCGGCAGAGCGTTTTAATGCGGAGCGCGCGCTGCGCATTGGGTTGGTCCACGAAGTGGTGCCGCCTGGCCAACTCGACGCCTCGACTGAAGGCAAGATCCGCGAACTCCTTACGAGTGGTCCAAGCGCTGCTCGGCTCGCAAAGCAAATCGCAAAAACCGTGCCTATGCTCGAGGCGCAGGCGGCACGGCAGTGGACAGCCGAGCGAATCGCCGGCCAACGCGTGAGTGCAGAAGGTCAAGAAGGCCTGCGGGCGTTTGTTGACAAGCGCCGCCCGACGTGGCAAAAATAGAACTCGTTGCGTCTGTCCTGATCGCCAATCGTGGCGAAATCGTGGTTCGCATTGCGCGCACGTGTCGGGCACTAAGCATTCGAACGATCGCGGTTTTCTCCGACGCCGATGTGGGCGCACTGCATACCCGGGTGTGCGACGAAGCGATTGCAATCGGCGGCATTGCGCCACGTGATTCATATTTGCGTGGCGATCTGATTATTGGGGCAGCGCTGCGCGGCGGTGCGCAGGCGATT
>JBPYDX010000088.1:0-5766 GCA_051986115.1 Candidatus Eremiobacteraceae bacterium | reverse complement strand
GACCGTGTAAGCGCCCGGAACTGGAGAAAAACATGATGTTGGTAGAGCGAGCCGCAATTGTCAGCGACGGACAGGGCGGAGAAATGCTCGCGCAGTCGCGGACAACGCTAGTGCATATCCCCAAAGGAGTTGCAGCCGAGCTCTTCGGCGGCTGGGGGATCAGGATCTAGCGATGGATGGAAACTGTTACGATCACGTCGACTTCCGCGTGCGCGGCCTGCGGAAGTTGACTCGTTTTTACGACTCGTTGATGCCGGCACTCGGCATGCGCGTTATTCGCAAAGGCGATCGCTGGCGCGGCTACTATCAAGACGACCGGCGGCTGCCTTTTTTTGGATTGATGCAAAGCACAACGAGCGTGCCTGGGCGCTCAAGGATAGCTTTTTCAGCTGCATCGCGCAAGGCAGTCGATCGGATAGCAGTTGTCGCTCGGCGCGCCGGCGCCAAAGCCATTGATGGTCCGCAAATTTGCAAAGCGTATCATCAGCCGTATTATGCTGTCTTCTTTGAAGACCCAGACGGCAACAAATTTGAAGTGTGTTGCCGACGCTAGTTCTCTTATCCGATTAGCAGGCCGTCGGCAGAATTTGCGAGTACCTTGCGCCCGATGCTTCACAATATCGGGCGATTGTTTTTCACCCTTGTAGTAGTATCTTTTCTAATAAGGACGTTCGCTGACGGCGCCAACGCTCGCGTCATAACGCTAGCCGATCTGCGACGCGAAGTCACCCTTTCGGACCCCGAAATCTCACCCGACGGTAGCACGATTGCGCTGCTCGTCGAACGCAGCGATTTCGCGACCGACACTACGCCGGTTCAGCTCGTCATGGTGAACGTGCGCAACGCAACGGCGGGCGCGGTAAAGCTGCCTTTCAGTGACATTGAGCAAGAGCAATGGTCGCCGCGGGGCAATCGTATCGCGTTCATCGCCGCAACGGGGCAAGAGCCGCGACAGCTCTACGTCGCCGCAGCCGACGGCTCAGGTATGCGCAAGCTGACGAGTGGGAAGCGCAGTGTGCGCGAATTCTTGTGGCGTCCTGACGGCGCGGCGATCGCTTTCTTGACGGCAGACTCGTCTCCCGAGCGCAAGGGGACGGCTAAATTCAACACGAGCTTCGTCGTTGGTGACAACGACTACTTAACAACCCAACCGCCTGTGCCCCAGCACTTATGGCTAGCCTTTTTGAACGGGGCGCCGGCAAAACGACTGACCAGCGGGAGTTGGAGCATCCCCTCCGAGCTCATCTTGCCACAACATTTTCCCAATCAGTTTTTCTGCTGGTACGCAGACGGGCGCAGCATCGCTTACACGAAAGCGCCAGACGCATACATTTCGCATGCTGACAAGTCCGTCATGACTGTGCGTGACCTCGCTACAGGGCATGAACAAGCGCTTACAGCACGCGCTGGGTTAGAAGCGGGATGCGATACGTCTCCCGATGGTCGCGAGATTGCTTATTGGTATCCGCGCGAAGGCAAGGGGATGAATGCCAGTTCCATTTACGTGACGCCCAGCGATCGCCGCAATCAAAACGGCGTCGACGCGACGGTTAACTTGGATCGTTCACCTTGGCAAGTGCGTTGGATGCCGGGCAGCAAGTCATTGCTCATGCTAGCCCACGATCGCACACGAGAGGGCGTGTGGGTTGTCGGCGTCAGTGGTAGCGTTCGACGGTTAGATATCGGTGATCTTAATGCCAGTGCCGCAAGCGTGAGCAACTCCGGCGCAATTGCCTTTGTTGCTTCAGGACCGCGTCGTGCGAGCGAGCTGTACGTCAAGTCGTCGGCATCTGCAAGTCCGCGCCAGCTCACAAGCTACAACGCCTTTTTTAACGCGTTGCAACTCGGAGCTGTCAGTCACATTGATTGGAACAATGATGGATTCGCTGAAGACGGCGTGCTTACATACCCTCCGGGTTTTGTCGCTGGCAAAAAATATCCATTGGTGTTGCAGATTCACGGGTGGCCTCAGTACGCAAGCCAAGAAGCCTTCGACACCGACTATCCCGGCTTAACGCAACTTTTTGCCGCTCATGGATATGTCGTGTTTGAACCTAACTATCGTGGCAGCGATAACATGGGAAACGCGTTTGAAAGCGCCATCGTAGGCGACTCAGCGCCTGGACCTGGCACAGACATCATGGCCGGTATTGCGGCTGTCGAAAAATTAGGCGTTGTGGATGAGTCAAAGATCGCCGTCACTGGCTGGTCGTATGGAGGCCTCATGACCGTTTGGCTCATTGGCCATCACCAATTCGCTGCCGCAGTTGCTGGAGCTGCGCCAACCGACCTGCCGGTTGATTATGCAATCGGCAACTACAATGTTTTAGATCGTCATTTCTATGGGCGTTCGCTTTGGGATTCGCGGTTGGCACAGGCTATATACGTTGACCAGTCTCCAATTACGTATGCATGGTTAATCAACACGCCGACTCTCATTATGTCATGTATTTATGATACGACGGTACCTGTCACGCATGCGTATGAACTCTTTCATGCTTTGCGCGACCGAGGTGTGCCCGTCGAATTTGTTGCCTACCCGTCAAGCGAACATTACCCATCGGATCCGGTGCTGAGCGAAGATATCTACAAGCGATGGGTCGGATGGCTGGATCGCTACCTGCGCTTACCCTAATGGCAAGGCTTTCTATTTAAGCCCTCGAATTTTTGAAACTTAAGACAACCTTAACAATGGAGACAGCTATGGGGACATCGGCCTTGCGTCGTATCACCGTTGCACTCTTGTGCATTGGACTGACTGCCGCATGCGTGACGGAGTCATGGGCAGGAACCACGGGCGGCATCCAAGGCTATGTCATCGATACCTCTGGGCACGCAATCGCCGGTGCCGCAGTGAGCGCGTCTTCGCCCTCGGGCCATTTCGGCACAGCCAGCGGCTCCAACGGCTTTTATTCACTCAACGGTCTTCCGCTCGACTCCTACACGCTGGTTGTTTCTAAGGACGGATATCAGACATCCACCATTCCCGGCGTCACAACGACGCAAGATCAGGTCGATCGTGTAAACGTGCGTTTGCAAGCCGGCGTGAAGTCGCTGGGCCACATCACGGTTCGCAGCACGATGTCGCTCGTTCAGCCGACGGTTACCGCAGATACGTACGTGGTGAACGAGCAGCGACTGTCTGACCTCAATGGCACGCCGCAAGATCTCAACGGATTTGGGGCATTTAACTCGTTACCGGGCGTCACCACTGACAGTTCAGGTTACCCAACTATTCGCGCGGGCGCGGAAAATGACGTGGGATACGAGCTCGATGGCGTTGACAACACTGAGATAGGAACTGGAGAATTCCTCAATGCGCTGACGCTCAACGGCGCGCGCAGCGTCCAGCTCTCGACCGGCGGCTACGACGTCAGCAACGGCAACACGAATTCTGGCGTCATTAACGAGGTAATCAAGCGCGGCACGTATCCCGCCGCGGGCCAAGCGACGCTACGCATGGACAGTCCCGTCTTCGGTCACGAGCTTTCATTTGACTATGGTTCGGCGACCCCGAATAATCGTTTCAGCTACTACGTCTCCTTTGGCGGCGCGCAAGATGGAAACGATTTTGGTGACCGCCATACGCTCGTTCCATTGCAGCTCGGGCAAACGGTTTTTACGCACCTCAACGATGATATTGTGAATTTGTTCTACCACTTTGGCCAAAACAACGAAAACGAGGTTCAATACCTGGCCAACATCAGCGCTGAAACGTTCAATTTCAATTTTTACGCCGATCCGTCGCAAGCTCCTTATGCGTCAAATAACGGCAACGTGCAGGCTTCGAGCGACCCATTTGGTTTGTGTTCGGCGAGCTCGTCTGCGCCGTATCCCCCCTGCAGCTTCTCAGGCTTGCAGAGCAATTACCTCACGCCTTTCCCCGGCGAAGCCGGCTACCAACAAAATACCAATCAGGCAGACACACAGACGTTCAATTCGGTTATTCAAAAAATAAACTTCAAACGGCAACTTACACCGTCCAGTTTTGCTGAGGTGCGGTTTTTTAAGAATTATCTCGATTGGGTTGACTGGTACGCATACAATGTTGGCTCGTTTAGCGACTCATTCTTTAACGAGCAGACGACCGAATGGGGCGAAGCTTTCGACTACACCAACCAAATTAGCAGTAAGCACGAGCTCAGTTTCGGCGGCGACGGCGGCACATATAGTAACGATATTTGGCAAGGGTTCCCGAGTTTTGAACCAACCTACGAGCCACTTGAAGATCTTGGATGCGCCGCAGCCCAAACAGCGCTCTTGGGAGTTACCACGGGAGCTACCGGTGGCTGTTATATCTCTCCGTACAACGCTGCACTCAACGCCTCTGGACTGGGCTTGAGTCTGCCGACGAACCCCGCAGTGGCGCCGCTCAACACGTACGTCGACAGTTCGTTTTACTCAAACGCGCCAGTGCACAAGTGGGATGCGTGGGTGAGAGATCGCTGGCAGCCCAACGAGCGCGTCACAGTAACGATGGGCTTGCGATGGGATCAAGAAGTGTTGGGCTTCCCATCCGACGCCGCGGAGCAGAACACCACCTATTACATTAATGATACACAACCCTCAGGTTGCTCGCTGTCGTGGTATCTCGGCGGTTCCGGCGGCGGTACACCGTGTAACCTTGTAACGGTTCCTGGGGACCCGATCGGCACCGACGTGACGAGGCCTGAACAAGTTAGTCCTCGTCTTGCTGCCAGCTATCAGGCGACGCCGCGCGATACGTTGCGCATGTCGTATGGCAAGAACATCGAATTCGTTCCGCTGCAAGTGCTGGAAAGTTCCTACAACGCTGTGCCGACATCACTGCAAAATTGCAACATTGCAGACAAGTGCTTTACCCCCTTGCCGGGTTACGGCGTAACGAATAATGTCACCAACCTATATCAGCAAGCGATCTTGGATCTCACCACCAACCAATACGCGCAATACACGCCGGTGTTACCGCAAACCGCTGTCAACTACGATTTCTCGTGGGAACACGAATTTGGCCAAGGCGTTGAACTTCGCCTGACGCCATACTATCGTAAGGGAACAAACTACGTCGTCGGTAATCAGCCGCTACTCTTCCTTTTGCCCAGCGGCACGCCGGTTTACGGTCCCGTGAAAGAGCAAAACGCAGGTGTCAATGAAAATACCGGCGTCGAGTTTGCTCTGCAACGCAACGTTCAATACGGGTTTTCGGGTTTGATCGATGCGACCTATGATAACACGCTAGCGAATTACGACAGTGACTTCTTTCCGACGGTCAATGCCGCTGCGCTGGCCGCAAACCACTTCTTCCACGTCACCTACGTGGCGCCGGTAACCGGAACGTTCAATCTTGTGTATGATAGTCGCGACGGTTGGCATGCTTCGACAACCATCAACTATGAATCAGGTTACCGTTATGGTGTCGGAACGAAAACATTTGTCTTTGGGGCCAATGGACAGCCAGAGCAGGTGCTCAACACCGACCTAGCGGCCACATCGTCAAACGAAGCGTATTATTTCACCGACCCGACCAACCCCGGCACGATGGAACATCCAAACATCATCGCATCACGTGGCACTGCTGAAGGACCGGATCCAGGCTCACTGTTTGGTCCGCCGATCGCGATCGTCAATCTCAGCGTCGCTCACTCACTCGGCCAGGGGTTGCACAACTCGGAAGTTGGCGTCCGGGTAGAAAACCTGCTCGGCAATTACTCGCCAACGCTCATTCCGTCAAACCTTTATTATGTGCCGCAAGGCATTGGTATGTACGGCGTAGGTTCAGGCATTAAT
>JBPYDX010000087.1:0-10198 GCA_051986115.1 Candidatus Eremiobacteraceae bacterium | reverse complement strand
AGGGCGAGGCGTCTGAACTTCTCCAACAAGGCATCCAGTGGCTTGCACAAGAGCAGAGCATGCTTTATGCCCAGGATCGCTGGTAGCTGCTGCTCGTGTTCCAGGCGATGGATGCAGCAGGGAAGGACAGCACGATCAAGCACGTCATGTCTGGGGTCAATCCGCAGGGCTGCCAGGTTTTCTCGTTCAAGCAACCCTCACAAGAGGAGCTCAGCCACGACTTCATGTGGCGCTATTTCAAGCGTTTGCCCGAGCGCGGGAGGATCGGAATATTCAACCGCTCCTATTACGAGGAGGTCCTGGTCGTGCGCGTGCACGAGAAGGTCCTGAAGCAGCAGAAGATTCCCCAGCCGCTTATTGGGAAGCGCATATGGGGCGAACGTCTCGCTGATATCACGCATTTCGAAGACTACCTCAATCGTCAGGGAGTCATTATCCTCAAGTTCTACCTGCACATGTCGCGCGGGGAACAGAAAAAGCGATTTATGAAGCGCCTCGACACCCCACAGAAGAACTGGAAGTTCTCTGCTTCGGACATGCACGAGCGTAAGTTCTGGGGCGACTATATGCGCGCTTACGAAGACGCTATTCGCGCCACTGCGTCGGTGCATGCGCCTTGGTTCGTGATACCGGCCGACAATAAGTGGTTTACGCGGCTTGTTGTCGCCGCGGCAATTGTCGAAGCGGTCGAGCAACTCGATCTAACATACCCGAAGATCGACACGGAAAAGAAAAAGGAACTCGCGGCAATGCGCGCAGAGCTCGTCAGCGAGACATAGCGCGCATGTCGACGGCGACCTCAGTACTCGGTGGCGTAGGTCTGTTCTTGCTCGGCATGAACGTCATGACCAACGGCCTCAAGTCATTAGCCGGCTCCGGGCTACGCACGACGCTCAGTAAAGTGGCAGCGACCCCATTGTCGGCCACGTTCTGGGGCGCTTTCGTTACGCTTATCGTGCAATCGTCGAGTGCAACAACCATGACGACCATCGGTCTTGTGAGCGCAGGATTGCTGACCTTTTCTCAGGGTCTGGGTTTGGTGTTTGGCGCGAACATCGGCACAACGGGAACTAGCTGGCTGATTGCGCTCATCGGTGTTCGTGTCTCGCTCACGGCCGCTGCACTACCGATGATCTTCGTCGGCGCCTTAATTATGCTGTTGGGCCGTGGACGCGTATCCGCTGCAGGTGCAGCGCTCGCGGGGTTTGCCCTTGTGCTTTTTGGATTGACAACACTGCAACAAGGAATGGGCGGACTGGCCGAACAGCTGCACCCCTCGGACCTTCCTGCTGTTTTTGGCCCGGGGGTCAGTTGGTGGTCAAGTTTGTTTGGCGTGCTGGCGTTGGTCGTGGTTGGACTGGCGATGACGGCAGTAATGCAATCGTCGACTGCGGCCATTGCAGTAACGCTATCGGCGCAGTACGCGGGAGCGATAGGGCTCGATCAGGCTTGCGCGCTCATTATCGGGCAGAACATCGGCACGGCGACAAGTTCCGCCTTAGCGGCGATCGGCGCGAGCAGGACCGCGAAGCGATTGGCTCTGGCTTACATCTTGTTCAAAGTGATTGCCGCCTTGATCGCACTGGTGCTTTTTCCTTTTACCACACCTCCGCTCGTGCGCGCCTCGAACACGATCGATGGCGTGACCCTGTTAGCCGGTTATCACACTGCTTTTAATGTCGTCGGTGTTGCGGTTCTACTACCGATGATCCACAAGTTCACGCGATTCGTCGAACGAATTCTGCCTGAGCGCGGGTCGCCGCTTACGCGTTGTCTCGACCCTGCAGCGCTGCTCACGCCACTCGCCGCTGAGGAAGCAGTGCGGCGAACAGTTGCACGCTCGCTAGGAACGATGTGCGAATCAATTGACGCAGCGTTGACGCCTACGAATCAGGACGCGCCTGCCCGTACAAGGCCAGATGTCTCAGTAACCGAGGTCGGCGATGCGCTGCGTCAAGCGCAGCAATTCATCTCAGAGACGAGCGGCCCACCCGAATCGGAGGATGAGGAAGAGCGCCTCACGCGAACGCTGCACGCGCTCGATCACGCATCTCGTCTGGCTGACGTGGCTGGTGAGAAAAGCGAATTTGGACCGGTTCTTAGCGGGTCTGAAGAGGTACGCGCTTCGACGTTGTGTGGAGAGGCGATGCGAAACGCCATTTTGATAGCCGGTGATGTGGGCGCTCTACCAGACGCCGCTGCTCACACTGCAAATGGAGTCGCGACTGAGCGAGCAATGGTCCAGCTCCAAGACAGCGCGAAAACACTTGGTGAGCTGCAGCTGGCCCATCGCAAAATGACTCTTAGTTCAGTAGCGGGTGGAACGCTCAATGCAGACGAGGCAATTGCGCGCGTCGACACCGTGCGTCGGCTCGAAGCACTTGCGCGTCACGCCTGGCGCTGCGCAGGATATCTCGTCGACAGCGCAGCTACGCACCAGCTTCCACTGCCGTAATAGTCCTTCTCAGTCTGCCGGAAGAACGGATAACAAATTTCTCCGTCTCGACGATGAGGAAGAACACTAGACCACCAGCGAGCAGCCAGGGCCAGATGCGAAGTGGAATGGCTTCGTTGCCGAAGAGCACTTGGAACGGTGTTGCATATGTGAACAGCAATTGCAATATTACTACGGCAGCTATGCCAAGCAGCAGATATTTATTGCCCGTATGCGCCTTTAGAGAGAGCGACGAGTCGATCAGGTAACGGCTGTTCAGAAGGTAGAAGACCTGACCGATTGTTAGAGCGTTAACTGCGACAGTCCGGGCGAGGGAGTCTGAAGTTCCTTGAGACTTCATCCAAAAGAACGCTAGTAGCGTGTATGCGAGAAGCGCCAATCCGACAAACAGGATGCGCCAAAGACCGAACGCAGTCACGATAGGGCGGTCCACGGCGCGGGGAGGCCGGAGCATCACGTCGGTTTCGTGCGGTTCGAAAGAGATTATCAAGCCGAGTGCCACCGAGGTGACCATATTGACCCAAAGAATTTGCGGGGCCGTGATTGGCATGGTGAACCCAAAAATGATCGCTGCTGCGATAACCAATGCTTGTGCGACGTTCGTTGGGAGCATAAAGAGAATTGCTTTCTCGATGTTGTTGTAAACCGTGCGCCCTTCCTTAACTGCAGCAGCGATTGAAGCAAAATTGTCGTCGGCCAGGATCATTTCTGCCGCTTCCTTTGTTACTTCCGTGCCTTTGATGCCCATGGCGATGCCGATGTCGGCCTTTTTGAGCGCTGGCGCATCGTTCACACCGTCGCCCGTCATTGCCACAATCTGCTTGTTCGCCTGGATAGCCTTCACAAGCCGGAGCTTATGCTCGGGGCTAGCGCGCGCGAAAACATCAACGGTGCTGACTCGTTCCTGCAGCGTCGCGGTGTCCATCTGCTCGATCTCCGTGCCGGTAATCGCTGTTGTTCCGTCGCCGATGCCGAGAATGTTTGCGATGGCCGCAGCGGTGATCTTGTGGTCGCCCGTAATCATCGTGACACGAATTCCGCCGGCGTGACATTCCTCCACGGCCTCAATGGCTTCCTTACGAGGCGGGTCCAGCAGTCCGACCAGGCCTAGCAAGACGAGAGTGCGTGGAAGGTTGGACGGAGCAAGATCGCCGGCTTTCACCCTCGGGTTTTCAAGCCACGCAAGTGCCAGCACGCGTTCGCCCTGGGAGGCGAGCCTGTCGGCTTCCCCTGTAAAGTGGTCGCGATCAAGTGGTTCCGGTTGGCTGTGGGCGATCTGCTGGCGATCGCACAGCTCGAGGATCACCTCCGGAGCACCTTTGACGAGTAGCAATTGCTTGTCGTCGGCTGACAGGTGCAGCGTTGCCATGAACTTGTGTTCTGACTCGAATGGTATAGCGTCGACACGCGGGAACGCCTCTTGCTCAGCTTGCCTGTCCATACCGAGCTTCGTCGCAAATGGAATGAGGGCGCCTTCAGTCGGATCGCCTTCTACCTTCCACACTCCGTCTTGCTGAAACAGAGTCGCGTCATTGCAGAGCAGACAAACGCGCCCCGCAAGCGTGAGAACCGGTTCGTTGCCTACGGCCGTTCCGTTCTTTTTGATCTGCCCGGATGGCACATAACCATCGCCCGTGACCTCGTAAGCTGACTCACCCGTGACAACCGACACCACCATCATTTCCATTAGCGTCAGCGTTCCGGTTTTGTCGGAGCAAATTCGCGATACTGAGCCGAGCGTTTCGACCGCCGGTAGCCTCCGGATGATAGCGTTGCGCTGGGCCATGCGCTGCACTCCTATTGCGAGCGTGATCGTGATCAGTGCGGGCAGCCCTTCCGGGATAACCGAAACCGCAATGCTTACAACCGCTTGGAAAAGCGGCACAAAGTCCATACCCCTCACCCATCTGCCGTAAGCGAAGATCAGGACGCCGACGACTGCGATGACCGCGGTGATTGCGTATCCAAATTTCTTGATCTGGCGTAAGAGCGGCGTCTCAAGTGGGCTGACCTCGGCGAGCAACTTGTTGATGTGACCGAGTTCTGTCTCGTTGCCGGTTGCGACGACCACGCCGGTTGCGCGACCACACACGACCATGGTGCCGGAAAACGCTATGCTTCGACGATCTCCAACAGTCGCGCTTACGGGCACAGCGTCGACAGACTTTTCTGCTGGCACGGATTCGCCAGTCAGGGCGGCCTCCTCGGTACGTAAGTTCGTTGCTTCGACGAGCCTCAGGTCTGCAGGAATCTTATCGCCGGATTCGAGCAACACGACGTCACCGGGAACGAGCTGCTCTGCTGGAATCATACGGCTTTCACCGTTGCGCGTCGTCCGGGCCTCGGCGGAGAGCATGTTGCGGATCGAATCGAGCGCCTTTTCGGCTTTGCCTTCCTGAATAAATCCAAGCAATGCGTTGAGGACGACCACTGCAAAAATGATGGCTGCATCGATCCACAGGCTCAACATCAGCTTGATGAACCCAGCGGCGAGCAATACGTAGACGAGGACGTTGTTGAACTGTGCGAAGAAGCGAATGAACGGGCCCCGCCTTTTGCCTTCCGGCAAGCGGTTTGGCCCAAATTTCGCAAGTCGTGCCGAGGCCTCCGACAGATCGAGACCTCTCTCAGCGTTGGTACTAAGTCGCTTAACGACCTCAGCTTGAGACAGGGCATGCCAGGCCACGACGTCAGCGACCGTCTTCGTACGCACTGTAGTGCTCATGCTTGCGCTCGCATAAGAAAAATTCTTATTGTTCGGCGAATCCCAAATATGTTAAGAGACTATTTGCGGTTTTTTGTCAATGATCGAGAGTTTAATGCCAAATATGCGCATCAGACCTTCAGCACCAGCACTGGTTATTTTCAAGCCACGGTGTCGAGGATGGCGAACAAACCACTTTAAGTCAAACCCTCGTTGGGCAAGGGCCGCGCCAAGTGCTCCCCCGATGTGCGAGCGTCGTTCGCTATAATCCAAACAACACGACGCTAGCTTGCGGCGCGACTTCTCAAGCTTGTTGACCTCGATACCAAAACGCTCGAGCCAACGCCTGCCCTGATCCCTTATTTCGAACACACGATTGCGGTTAGCGATGAGGCGTTGTTTTCTCATCGCGTCGGCGATCGCAACGCCGACGTAGCCTGCAAGATGATCATAACAAAGGCGCGCCACCGCCTGCATTTTTGATTCATCGGATTGGTGCAACGAGCGAATAGGTTTTTCAGGCGCGAGGCAGGCGAGCGCTTCAATGGCGCCGGCGACTGCGGGATTTGCGATACGAAAGTAATGGTGCCGCCCCAACCGCTCATCGACGACGAGACCCGCAGCTCGCAGCTTTGCCAGGTGGACGCTGACGGTTTGCGCAGAAACACCGGCTCTGCGGGCTAGCTCGGTGGCAGGAAGCGTGCTCCCGCTCATCAGTGCATCAAGAATCTCAGCTCGGGCTCTATCGCCGATGAGCGCCGCAACGGCCGCAACATCCCGGCGTGCATTCATTGTTCGTTCTCCAACGAAATATGCTGGGGGTATACTATTCGCACGTGCGTTGCAAATGCCTCTGGAGGAGGCGGCGCGACATACGTAGCCTCTTACGCGCACGCGTTCCTAAACAAAGAACGAGCGTGTGCCGGGTGAGATAGCATGCCAAGCGAGCAGGATGCGCGACGACAAGGGACACCAAGCCTTGCGCTGTCGTTTGCGGTCTGCTCGTTTGGTATTTCTTTAAAGGAGCGAACCTAGAAATGGAATTCAAGGGATTTCTCCGGACCGCGTTCTTGCTGCTCGCGGTGTTGTTGGCTCAGGGAACATGGGCACTGGCCAGCAACACCGGCGGCATCGAGGGCAAGGTGACGGATCAAAACGGCAATCCTATAGGTGGCGTTCGAGTTACCGCAGCGTCGCCGTCGCAGTCCGCAAGGGTAACAACTGGATCGAACGGATTCTATTCGGTGCTGAATCTCTCGCCAGATACCTACAGCATCACAGCCAGTAAGGATGGCTTCGACACGTCAACCGTCTCCGGTATAACGGTGCAGGCTGACCAAAACACGGCGGCTGACATCAAGATGCACCCTACTGTTCGAACTCTCGGCCGCATAACGACGACTGCTACCGCTAGTGTCGTAAGTAAAACGATCACGGGTGATCTCTATGCCGTCAATTCGCGGGCAATTAACAACTACCAAGGGGCACAAGGCGGTGCCGAAACGCTGTATAGTCAAAGCGGCGTGGTGGCGTCGCTTCCCGGTGTGGTGCGCATGGTTGGGGCCGGCGGCGGATACACGGGTCAAGGCACACTGAGCCTGCGCGGTGGTGCTCAAGATCAAGTTGGTTACGAAATCGAAGGCGTGCCGCTCAACCGCGGTTTCGACTTCTATAACGGCACCGCGTTCTTGACCAATGGCCTTTCCAGCCTCGAGATCTACACGGGCGGCGCGCCAGCCGACGCAGGTCGCGCGATGTCCGGCTACATCAACGAGCAGATCAACCGCGGTAAATATCCAGGCGGCGCGGACTTTACCGCTGTCGCGGGATCACCGCTTTACAATCACACCGTACAAGCCGACATCTACGGCGGAACCCCCGACAATCGCTTCACCTACTATGCATCGACGCTTGCGACCAATGCATACTACAACTTCGGCGATCGTAGTAATTTGGCAAACTCCTCGTACACTATTCCTGCAAACAGCCCGGGGTGCGGCGCCTGGAACTTGACACTTGGCGCTAGCGCCGGCCCTCTGAATTGTTCGGTTGCCAACGTTGTGACGATGCCGCAATCAAACGGGTCATACGCTTCTACTCCGTTTGCCGCACAACGCGACACGGTGACCAATCTCCATTACAACATTGCTCACAACGGCCTCAACGATGACGTGCAAGCTCTCTATACGGTAGGAACGACGTTGTCAGTTCCGCTAGGCATGTACGGCACCTACGGTTCAGACCCTAACGTCTCGACCTTTTCGAGTGGCACAGGCTACAATGGTACAGGCCTCACGTGGCCAGTTGGTCAGTTCTATTCGGGTCTCGTCGGGCAACCGTACAATCCGTCGCTCAACAGTGCACTGACGTGGCCGACGAGCCATGGTAGCGCTCTCGTGAGTTCAACGGGCCTCACGGGAGGGCCCATGCCTTCGACGTTCGAGGATAGTCAGAACACACAGTACTCTATCGCTAAGCTCGGATACACGCGAGCACTCACCCAGAACTCGTTCCTTCGTATTTTTGGTTACTCGATGTATTCAGCGTGGAACATCGACGAGCCCATCAACGGCATTGTCGGTGGAAACTTCTACCAATTGCATGACAACAACACTGGAGTGACACTGCTGTATCAAAACCAAGTCAATCAGCAGAACTTGCTCACATTTGGTGCGGATTATAACCGTGACGTTACGCTACGCTACAACTACGTCAACTACTTGACCGTAACACCGACGGGTTTTGGCGGCAACAACGCTCCGCCAACCTGCGGCACGGCAGCGAATCCACTGGCAACATGCGGAACCTCTGGGGCCGGAGCGTTGGTGACTGCGATCAACTCGCCGTTCTCGTACTGGTCGTCGGTGACGCCGCTCAATTGGGATGGTGTCATCTCTGATAAATGGAAACCAGCCAACAAGCTACTGTTTGACCTCGGACTACGCTACGACATCTTCGGTTACCAGATGATGCCCGGCATGGCTATCAGTGGTCCGAATGGGTTGGCGCAGCAGGCACAGGTACAACAAGGGCAGTGCTTGGTCGGCTACAACTATTCGCCGACGGATCCAAAGCATATCGGCGATGGGAGCCAAAACTGCTACGACATTCTTCAGGCGAAGTATGGTCCAACCGGCACAAGCCCCAACCCGGCTTTTGCTCCAGGCGGTGGTGCGTGGCCAAACCCCGCGAACTATCTTGGCTATCAATACTGGAGTCCGAGATTCGGCACGACGTATACGCTAGATCCAAGAGACGTGGTTCGCTTTTCGGTTGGCCGTTACGTTCAGCCGGCAAAGTCGGCGGTTCAAGAATACGCACAGGCACCGTTTTGGGGACCAGGTGCGACTGTGAACCTTCTCAACCACTTCTACACGGGTCTGGGCTTATACACAGTTCATAATGTCCTACCCGAAGATAGCACCAATTACGATCTCTCGTACGAGCACGAGTTTAATGGCGGGCTGTCCATGAAAGTTACGCCGTTTTATCGCAACACGCGCAACGAAGTCCTCAACTTGGCCGTTAACCCGCAGCAGCCCAGTTTCGTTACGGGCTTAAACTTCGGCGCCACGCGAGCCAAAGGCGTTGAGTTCCTCGTTGCTAAGAATCTCACAAGCGCGAACGGCGTCGGCGGCACCCTCTCGGCGACCTACAACGATTCCTTGCTGCGCTTTAATGCAGGTTCAACGGGGGCATCGTACATCGACGTCATTAACAAGCAGATCACAGCTTACAACGCTTACTATCACACAAATTACACAGCACTCGATCCGACGGCGTATTATCCGCCGTCGTACGTGCAGACGCCCGCTGCATCGCCTTCCTACGACGTGAACTGGATCATCAACCTAACGCTCGACGCACGGTCGAACGGATTTGATATTGTACCCACGTTCAATTATCAATCTGGAAATCCGTACGGCGACCCTCTGATTTTCAACGACCCACACTGCACGGCCCCGGGACCGTCGGTTAACGGTTGCGTGCCGTTGCCTGCCGGCAAAGCTGCACCGCTCGGTGGCATTGGACCGGATCCATACACGAACCAATTTGACCCGATCGGTTCGTTGAAGGGCCCATCTTGGTGGGCGCTCAACCTCGCGGTCTCTCACGACATCGGCCACGATCTTAAGGCCTCGGTCTTGGGTCTGAACCTACTCTCTGGAGTGCACAACCAGGGTTATCCGTGGGAGCAACCATCGAATCAAAGTGTGGTTTCGTATTCTGACAATCAATTCTACAGCATCGCGCCGCTTGGAGCAGTACCGCCATTTTCGGCTAAGGCCGCAAACCCAGCGAATGCTTATTACGGCAACGATTACTACGCATACACCGCATCGGGCATCTTGCCGCTGCGCACATACGTCTTTAGCCTTTCGGCGAAGATTTAGACTCTAGACGTCGTCGCGAGGATGCAGAAGGCTGCCTGGAAACTGGCAGCCTTCTCCTTGAGTTTACATCGACGGCGACTTGAAACTCGCGCGTGACTTGCGCGTACTGCTGTGCAAGAACTTGGGCTAACACTTGTTGAGCTTGTGTCGGCGGCTGAAACGACGTGCTCGAAATTCGGCCGATGATGTCGGATAGACGGTCGCGCAAGCCCGGCGGTCCACCTAAATCCTCGACATTTTTCGGATCAAAGGTCAGCGTGCGGCGGAACGCTATGAGCCCGCTGCGCTGAGTGGGCGTTAGAGTCTTCGCGCGCAATCGCTTGTCGATAGCGTTGAGCATCTTGTCGACGCCACTCAGATCTGCGTTAAGAGCTGAGAGCGTTCGGTAACGAGCCCACATATGGTCGGGCGTTAGTGAGTCGCGCGGATCTTGTCTAACCACCACCTCTTGAGTTTGCGTCACACCGCCTGCGTGCAATCGTATGGTGTACTTACCAGGCACGATCTCGGCTCCGGTCTGCGGCCCCTGATTTGCGGTGAAGGTGCCGTACCATTTCACTGGTGGGTCCTCGGTGAGGTCCCAAGCCACACGGTTCAAACCAGAATTGTGCGGTACGTGCTTACCGCTCAAGTGCCGGATAACGC
>JBPYDX010000086.1:0-5728 GCA_051986115.1 Candidatus Eremiobacteraceae bacterium | reverse complement strand
TCGGCATGCGGCCCTAATCCTTGGATTCGAACCCACTCAACGTCCACGATGGACTGACTGTCGTTAGAGCAATTGCAAGCGAAGAGCCGTTATTTTGCCTACCTCGGCCATCTGTGAACACCTACTTATAATGAAGGAACGCGTACGGCCCCACACTGACCATGTAGAGGTGCCCGAAAGCGAACAAGCTTGAGTCCCCCATTCCCGCGGCGAGCATCGGCACAACACGAGATTCCGCGAACGTGCCAGACTTCGTTAAACGTCACTCTGACTAAGAGGCCGATGAGTGCGGCGGTACTCCATATTATAAGCTGCCGCATCCGCGACACCCTTGCCGTAGTAGCGCTCGACTACGCGCAATGAGAGATCGATGCCTGAAGACTCGCCTCCGGAAGACGATACTCGCAGATCTTCCACATATCGAGGCCCACGAATCAGCTGCACCTTAGGAAACATTTTCTCGAATGCATCATAGCCGTCGTGATGCGTCGTGGCTCTGCCACCGTCAAATAGGCCAGCCCTTGCAACCAGAAAGGCGCCGGTGCATATCGACATCGTTATGTCCGCGTCGGCCGCCGTCTCTCGAATATAGTTGATGAGCTTTGGAGTGCTGCGCTGCATTGGCACGACAAGCACGTTCGGCTTGGGCGCATTGTCGAACGTGTACTCAGCACGCGCCTGCATGCCGTTTATGTCGATGGGGCCCGCACTCTCTGCCACGGTATACAAGTTGAACAGCGGGGTCATGTTTGGGCTTGCCATCGCGGTATCGCCGAACGCAGCCTGTGGACCGAAGAGATCGATCGCAACGAGGTCAGGACCCACGACGAATGCAACTTGCACGAGCCCATGCGCTGGGGGGTGCACCGGTTTGCCGAGGTTCTTGACCGAAGTCACCGTTGTGGCCGTGGAGGGCGACACGCCGAGCGTCGGAGATTGAGCCCCAAGCGTACCGGCCAAGCCAGCGATGCCCGCCATCCCGAGGAGAAGGTCCTTGCGTCTCATTCTCATAGTATAGGGTCTTGTCCGCATTCCCGTCTTGCACGCCCTTTGCGCGATTTTTTCGGAGATTTTTTCAGGTTCGATGAGCGTGTGGAAGCCCGGTGCGTTCGCTGGTGAGACCGTCTCACGTAAGATTGCCGGCGTTCTGTTGTCGGAAGTGCGCCACACGCAGGCCCTGCGCGTCGCGCCGCATTCGCACGAGGCGCCGTACTTCAGCCTTCTCCTCGCTGGGTCATACGCGGAGTTTGCTCCGGATTTCGAGGTTCGATACGAGCCATACACCCTTGTGTACCACGATGCACTGACCCAACATTGGGACGAGATCGCAGTGGGCGGCTGTCGAATCTTTTTCGTGGAGCTCTTCGCTCCGTGGCTTGGCGTAGTCGAATCGATGACAAAGCCGGCGCACCTCTTCGAACTGGACGGCGGCGCGCCAGCATGGCTTGTTCTTCGTGTTTACAACGAGTTTTTGGCTGCACATGCCGCGTCCGAGCTTACTGTTGAGTCCTTGCTATTCGAGCTATGCGAACACCTAACGCTGTCAAACATCGAAGCAGTGCGCGAGCCGCCATGGCTTACGCGCGCCGAGGACGTCCTTCGTTCACGGCAGGCGGAGCGTATCCACCTGCCAACGATCGCGTCTCAGTTGGGCGTCAACGCGTCTCACCTGTGTCGCACGTTTCGACGCTTCCGGCGGCGGACCGTCGGCGAGTTCGTCGTCGGGTTGCGTGTGCAGCACGTGTGTCGCAGGCTTACCGAGACAGGTGAGTCCCTTCGCGAGATCGCCCGAGGAGCCGGATTCACCGATCAGAGCCATATGACGCGCATCTTCAAGCGGATGACGGGTGAAACGCCAGATGCCTATCGACGCAGGGCGCAGCGCCTCCCACGGGCTGGCCACAAACAATAACAATGCCGGCACTATTCGCAGCGATAAAGAAATGCTAGGTGCCAGCACCGCCGCCGACGCGCCAGAGGTACTTCGTAATGAAGCGATAGAGCGTTTGAGGCGCCGCAGGGCTGCCGTAATTCATGAACAGCTCGCTCCCGTTATGGAACCGCCAGTGTAAGCCGCCCGCGAGGTTTACGCCGGGTGTCGCGAAACCACCGGTGCCGTTGATCGAGCGCAACGATAGCGAAAAATTAGCATCCGGGCTGAGCGAGGTTCCCAAAGTAACGCTCCGCAGTATTTGCCCATTGACACCGATCTGTTCGGAGCGTTCGTGTGTGCCCGCGTACACCGCTGAGATATTGAATCTCGAACCCAGTGGAGTGGTAGTTGAAAGATTGAATTGCTGCAGATAGTACGTGGACCAAGGGCCGGCTCCATAGCTGAGGTCAATCGGCGAGGACGTTCCATCCCGATAGCCGAGGATCGCGGTCGATTGATGGAAGGGCTGGTTCTGGCCGAGCGTGATAGTGGGATCATTCAGCGAGCTGGTCTGCTGCTGCAGCGTAATGTGAATAAGATTGTGCATCGTGAAGTCCGTAGTCCCAAAAAAATCAGCAGCGTGTACAATACCACTCCGCGTTAGGTAACGATCAACTGTGACGAAACCGTTCCAAGATTTCAAACCTGGCGTCGTCGTGGTGAAATCGGTGTAGAAAATGGGTCCGCGAGCGTCGTTGTAATTGGTGAAACCATCCAGCGGCCCGTAGCCCGGACTGATATTCTGCCAGCCAATGTTCCATTCGTAATTCGGCTTGTGGTCGTCGAGAAATGCGTTCTGGGTGTACGCAAATGTCTGCTTGGGGTTGGCGATGATTGCCATGTTCTCGAATGCTTGATCGTAGCCCCAGATTAATCCCGACTTGAGGTCTCGTCCGATGAAACCCGCTTCGTAGGTACTATCGTTGCCGATGCCGTCGTGGTGTGCTAGCACGCCGTCAGTCCAATATAGGAAGCTACGATCGGAAAGAGTATGCTTGAATCCCCACGCTTGATCGTCCAGCGCCTGGCTGTCTCCGGTTAAGCCACGGATTTGCATGACGCCGAATTGGTCGGTGCCCTCGGTGCCCTCGACTTTGAACGCCCGATCAAACGTGCCGATGCTTGGCGTGTACAGGATTTGGTCAGGCGCTCCAAAGTTGCCGTTGAGCGGATTCGGATTCGGGTTAACAAAGTACTGAGCACCTTGAGCGAAAAATGGCCGGTATTCTGTTAAGCTTTGCTGGAGCTCTTGTGGCACGATGGTCTGTTGATCGACCTCGACGTTTGAAAAATCAGGATTGAGCGTGCCAACGAGCCCCACCGTGCTAGCCAATGGAAAGACAAAATCCAAACCGTAGTTGCGCACAGGTTGCTTTGCAAACGTCTGATTGGCTTGCTGAAAGACGTCGCGATCCGCCCCGATGCTTGACAATCCGTATACTTCTGCGCGCGGTTTGGGCTTGCCAGCGGCGCTGGGCAAGGACAGCCCGGTAAGGGTGGGCCACCATCGTGTATCTGTAAAGAATGGATAGTTGGGCGGCTGGCTATCTTGCATCAGGCCGTCATAGGCCCAGGTGTAATGTTCGCCGACGCCGGCGACTATGCGGATGAAGTTAAACCGCCATGTCACGTTAGAGCCGCCGGATGCACGCAGATCTTTGAGCGGTATCTGAAACATAGCAGTCCAAGTACTGCCGTTGACCGCGGTCTTCACTTCCCAGTCGGGCGCGTAACGCGACGACTCAGAGGACTGCTGATAGCGCGTGCCCCGTGGCGTCGCCTCGAAGTAGTATACCTGCGAACCTGACCCGCTCGTGTCGATACCGACACCGACGGCGTCGTCTTGACCGAAGCCGATGCCGTTGGTCGTCTGAGCGTCATGAATCGGTACTCCGTTCTGTTCCGCACGGAACGCGACGTACACAAACTGGTTGTCATAGAGGATGTACGCGGTCGTTGGAAGCGACGCCGGCTTGCGCGTGGTGAGATTCATGAACACATTCGCGGTGACGGCGGTTTGCCACATGGGGGCGGTAAGTGTCGCATCCAGTGGTGGGTCGGTTTGCAGCTTGACCGCTTTAAACGAATCGTCATGGCCAACCGCTGCCCAAGCGGAGCTCGTAAACGCCGCAAGGATCACCACCTCCAGGACGATGACCAAGGAAAAAAGCAAACATCGCATGCGCCAAGGCTAGCTGTTGGAGCGCCAGGGACACAATCAAAGCCGCATCATCGTGCGTCAAAGGGCACTCAAATGACATCTCGATGATAGCGCCGCACGCTTGGGCGGGTTTAGGCTAAAAGGCAAATGCTAGGGGCGGCCCGCGCCACTTTCGAAAACTCGGGAATGCGGACCACGGTGGAAGTTGGTCACTTGCGGTTTGACCTCGAAAGCCGCCTGTTGTACGACGGCCGTGAGATTGTTCCACTCGCGCCGCTTCCCGCCCAGATGCTGGGCGAACTAGTTCGCGCGAACGGCGACCTTGTTTCCGCAACGCGGATGCGCAAGATGCTTTGGGGAGACGCTGCTGTCGAGGAGCGCAACCTCAACCAGCAGATGTACATCTTGCGCCGGGCCCTCCGACGCGATTCTACGATCACTATAGAGAATGTGCCCCGCCGCGGGTACCGCCTTGTCGTGGCTCATGCAACTGCTCCCCGGCGCAAGAGGTCGCGCATAGTGTGGGTAAGTGCCGCGGCGGCACTTGGCGCGCTGCTAATACAGATTCCACATCTCCAGCAGACTGCGTCATTAACTAACCGCAACCTCGCGATTGGCAACTATTTGGCAAACAGCGAGGACCCGAACCATCTCGACCGTGCAGCGCGTTACTATCACGCACTCCTCGCCGAGGCACCAAACAATGGCGCCGGCTACGGTGGACTCGCGGTTATTGACGCGAGGCGGGCACTTAATATTGCCTGTCATGATGCACGCTCTTATTATTTCGAGATTGCACGCGATGAAGCAGCAGCAGCGCTAAGGCGCAACACAAATGAAAGCAATGCTCTCACGGCTCTTGGTATCGTCACGAGCGTCAACGATCATCGTGTCGATATCGCTCGCCGAATGTTTGATGCAGCGGTGGCCGCGGATCCAGGCGCCGAGTCACCGCGGGCATGGAGGGCAAAATTTCTACTGAGCGTTGGCGCGTTTGATGAAGCGGGTCACGAATTTCAAATGATGAGTCAAAATGAACCGACATCTGGTTACGCGGTCGGGTTGTTCGGGGAGTGGCTTGTCTTGGACCGCGACTACAAACGTGCTGCAATCGTACTTACACAGGCGCTCGACCTTGGAAGCCAACCGGGGCTAGCGCGGTATTGGCTGGCACGGTCTTACTATTTTCGTGGCCTCGACAAGCCGGCGCTCCGTTTGACCAATGAAGTGCTTACCCTGTATCCAGACGAGGCGGCTGCGATTGCCTTGCGACTACGCATTGAAGCAAGAGACGGCAATAGTCGAGCTGCGCTTGCAGACTTCAAGCATCTCCAGAGACAAGATCTAAACCAGATGGATCCTATTGCGCTCGCATCCGCAAGCGTCGCCTTGGGTAAGCGAACCGAGGCGTCAAGAATACTGCGGCAATATCTGTCGTCGGGTGCAGCGGGCCTCGACGCGATTGCGCTCATTCGAACCGATCCGGATTTTGACTCATTGCGTCGCGGATTGAACGCGTCCGTTTCTTTATTCTGACTATCAAACTCAGAGCGCTACAATAGCGCTCATTAAAAGCTCACCCGGAAACAAAGCCTTGCGTGGCTTCACCTCATAAGGTAAGTGTTGCTTAATAA
>JBPYDX010000085.1:0-5354 GCA_051986115.1 Candidatus Eremiobacteraceae bacterium | reverse complement strand
CTCACTCAATAGGAACTGATTGTGCCCTCTCAGGCAGCGGAGCTGGCAGCGCGATTGGTGGCAGATGATCCATCCGCGCTCGAGGAAGCCTACCGGTTGTATTCGGCGCGCTGCAATGCGATCGCGTATCGCGTGTTAGGAAATGATGAAGCTGCACGGGATGCCGTCCAAGAAGCGTTCCTCTCACTATGGCGACATCGCAGAGGACTCGTCGTGCGAACAGCCGGCGTTGGGCCGTGGCTTGCGGTCGTGGTGCGCAACGCGGCGATCGCTATGCTGCGCAGTGCAAGCGCGCGCACACGGCGCGAAGACAGCAGCGTCGATAGTCAAAGAACTGCGCCAGACCCAGCCGATGCGGTGTCGCGCAAGATCGATGCCGATACCCTCGCAAGGGCAATATCGGAATTACCATCCGATCAAAAAACGGTCATCGAACTAGCATATTTTAAGTTCATGACCATGAGTCAGATTGCGCAACGTACCGAGGCACCCATTGGCACTGTTAAACGGCGCGCGCAATTGGGACTACGTCAATTAGGTAAACTGATGAACGAGCGTACGTCATGACAGCACACCCGCACGACGATATTGAAGCCTTCGCGCTCGGCGCGCTTGATGAACTGAGTGCGCAGCGCGTGCTTGCTCATGCAGATACATGCCCAACGTGCGCTGTACTCTTAGCTGAGGCGATGCACACGACTGAAGCGCTTGAACCGCGCGGGGAACGCGCTCTTAAGACTGAAATCGACATCGCCAACGTGGCTCAGGCTGGCAGCAACTCCGTCAAGCCTCAACGGAAGCCGTCACGATGGGTTGTTCCAGCGGCGCTAGCTGCTGCCGTTGTGGCGCTGCTTGCTTGGAATCTCAATCTCAGTTTGCGCTCAAGTCAGTTGGTTGTGCCGGTTGCTTCACTCGTACATAGTCATTTTGAGCACCACGCGTTGCGCGGTGCTGTTGGCAGCGCCAAAGTTCTTCAAGCGCTTGACGGTAGCTGGCTCTATCTTGTCGCGGACGGTCTCACCCCGCGTTCACGCTATCAGCTCTGGGAAAAGAGCGAGGGCACCACGCACGAGGTTGGGACGTTTACGACTAACGCGGGTGGCGTCGCCACGGCGTATTGGAGTCAAAAGCCACAAAAGGTCACAAGTTTTGTTGTTGCTCGCTCAGCAGATGAAGCAACCTCGGGCGGAGGACTACGTTGGCCCTAACGAAGCAGAGCGCACACCGCAGAATCTAAACCATACACACGGGCTCCCGCGCGTCTAGAGAGCAGGCAGACGTCGGGCTCCGCTGCGATCGCCTTCTCCTCAGGCAGTGGCTTCATGAAACCTATGGAGTAGACCGAGCCCGATTCGTCTGCTGCAACCAAAAGCGACACGCCACTTTTGCGCAACCTCTCCACCCATGGAGTCGAGGAGCTGACCACTATGTCCTCATAGGTTCTGCGCTCAAATGCTGGACCGACGAGTGGGAATGCGCGCATGCCTAAAACAGCGACTTTTGAGCTTGTGCCTACTTGAGGATCAAGCGCAACGTCATTAACCGGTATTCGAGTGCTCCACTGCAGGTAAGCGGCGTTCCAAAATTTGGTCATACTCCGGGCTCCTATAACACCCGTTATACTTAAGACTCCGATAGCCAAAACTAAGGAAGCGACACCGGCAAAATTTTTTCTTACACGCTCCAATGATCGTAGCCACGCAAATAGGAAAATGCTGCACAAGACTAATGGCACTGCGTACAAGAAACCAATCGCTTCAGTTGACGCCGTCTCGTTAGCGCTGCGAACAATGGCGCTGGCACTAGCAACCAATGCTACGAACGCCGCCAGCGGCAACGGTCTTATTTTATCGAGCGCTATTGGCACGCTAGTCGCTAAGACAAACAATAGAAATATTGCGTAGCGAATTGACCAGCCCTCACGTATCTGGCCCAACGTTCCGGGAACGTCCTCAGCAGTATTCGGCAGAACGATCCAAGCGAGAAACACAAGGATGCAAAGCCAGGGAAGTGTGCGCGCAAACCGAGGCCGTGAAGTGCCGGTGGCAGCGATGTAAACCACTGCTATAATGCCGATCAATCCAGCAAGTCCGCCGTAAATTCGCAGCGTGGGAATGATGTAAGGAGATGCGGCAGCGAAATGCGCTGCAATGGTAGAGTGCCAGCCTTTGTTCGCGTATGAATAGATCGGACTTGGGGTCAGCAACCAGGTACGTAAATACCACGGTACTGCAATTGCTACGCCGCAGAGGACATCGACTATCGAAAACGTCCAACCTTCACTTGCGAGCATCACGATGGCGACGGCTGGGATGAGGATCAAGCTTGTAAGCTTTGCAGCCACGGCTAACCCGATTGCTAGCGCAGCAAGCCGCGGAGCTTGGCTCCAAAGCGCGCATGTCGCGATGAGCATCGTGCAAACGAAGATGTCATTTTGTGATGTTCCTGTTTGATCAATCACAAGAGGCAAAGCTGCGGCCATAACCGCCGACGCCGCAGCCGCGTCGATGCTGCCGCCTACTTTGCGCGCCCAAGCAAAGGCAGCAAACATCAACGTGAGCACTTGCAGCGTTTGAAACACAACGATACCGTTGACGCTGCCAACTGTCGCCGCACCAAGCGCTTCACCTAATTCGACCGCACCTGGATAAAGAATCGCACGAGTAAACCACATTGAGTGATCTTGGACGAGGGCCGCGGTCATCGGCAAGTGATAGAGTAGACTATCGCCATCCAGTGGTGGCATTGAGATCGCTGCTCCAATGCGAAACGCAATTGCAAACGTTAGAGTGCAAAGCGCAACTTTTGAGACTATGGAGAACTCAGACCACGTTTGCCTCGCCCGCTCGCTCAGCTGAGCCAGCGATCCACCGCCCTGCCAAAGCGCCGCCACAACAGATATCCCGAGCGCTAGCGGCCACCAAAAAATCCTAGCAAATGCGAGAAGGGTTGCGGGAGCAACCCACGTGGCCAAAATGCGCACCGCCGCACCCGCGAGGCCCTCTTGGCGTCGCGCTGCGGCAGCGGAACAAAATGTGACGATCGCAAGTGCACACGCGACCAAAATAAGCCAGCGAACAAAGTTGACAAAAAGCTGCGCAGTCGCGACGAACAACCTCCGTGCGATGGGTGCCTAGGTTGCGAGAAAGCGGTTTCGCTCATCCGCTTAGATTACTTGCAAACGCTTGCTGTACCCAAATGAATAACTGCAACCGTGCGGGCACTTGAATGCGCCGCTACAGCGATGTGCCGGGTATCAGTTTTACATGGGACGTACTTGGCAGTTATGGTTTGCGCTGATTCTTCTACTTATTGCTGGCGTGGGCACGTTTTACCTTATCGGCGGAACCGTACCGTTTAACTTGAGCGGATCTTCCGATTCAGGTGGCGGTGGTGCGGCAACGGAAACAGGTGGAGGAGCGCCGGCGATTGGCGGTGGCGGCTCCGGCGTTTTTGGTGCTTCGACTGGAAGTGATCTCAGCTCTGATACTTTAGGCAAGCCAAGTCCAACGGCAAGTCCGGGATTAGGATCGCAGAGCACAACTACCATTAATGCGGTCAAAGGCGCGGGCGCTGGTGCAGTGGCGCCACCCGTTTACGCGCAGCCGAGCAGTCTTGTTCCTCAAACGCCTGTCGTTGTGCCGCCGCAAGCGCCTTCGATCACGCTGCCAAATACGGGATATACGCCTGCGACCTATGCGCCAATGGCACCTAACGCTACTGCAGTACCAACAGCGCACCCGACTCCATCACCGCAGCCGTCACCACGAACGCCTGCGCCACAACCTTCTCCTACGGTATCGGGTAACGTTCAACCGAGCTCGACGCCTTCACCCTAAACAATGTGGAGCTGCTATGCCACCTCTACAGCGGCAGCTGGTTCGCCATCCATGTGAGACAGAAAGAATTTAATAACCTCAGTCTCGATTCTCTTGTTGTGTTGGATGGCCCAGGACCAAGCGGTGAAAATCCCGAGAACCCACCAAACACCAAGGCCCTGAAGGCTAAGAAAAGAGACCTCTGCCATCCCCCACTCCCCCAAGTAAGCGTACCCGATTGTGGGGCTTAGGACAACTGATAAGACGTACGTTGCGACGACCGACTTCTTTCGACTAGCGCACATCGAATGGAAAATTGATCTCGTCTCTGCATTAGGGAACAGTCGATTCAAGGAGGCATCGTGTGCAGCTGCCTCGCGCTTGGCCTTGCCAACGCCGAGGATCGCAGCAGCCATTAACAAGCCCCAGACCGCTAGAGCGAGGATTCCAAATGAAATCGATTCATGGCTTCCAGCCGCCGAGGCAGCAACGTGAATCATAGCGGCGCTCTTAAACGTCACGCGGGTACCCTTTCAAAAAAGATCCGGCTGGGTTTGGTTATCGTCCGAGTTAGGGAATTTTTTAGACTGACTCGGACCCTAACGTGCCGTCGACGTGCCTAGCGTCTCGCCACGTCAGCATAGATCTTATCTTGCACTTGCATTATCGCCCGGTCTGCAGCGTCGATGCGGATGAGTCCGAAGCGCGGATAATCGAGATCGACCACAGTGTAGATTGTCAACGCTAACGTCAGCGCGTAGATCACGGTATGCAGCGGCGCACGCCCACCGCCCGGCGATAGTGCGTATCCCGCGATCAAGCATGACATGAAGCCGACGCCGATCAGAAGGGCCAGCACGAGTCCTGGCTCGTGAAGCGAAAGCGCTACCTTTCGCTGGGCCGCTACATCAAACATGTCGTCGAGAGCAGGAACAACCATCTGGGTTAGTTGCGGACGGCTGGGTCCCCGCCATACGCGCACGGTCAGCTGCCAGATTTGGTTCTCAATCGGCTCTGCACTGCTGAACGCCGCTTCCCTAATTTCGAAGGTGCCAACATTGTGATATGCCGCTACCCGAGCATCAACATAGCGGGCGAAAAGGCGCCGCATGCCCGGCTGATCTTCGGGAGGCAAAAGGTCTACAGTTCGGTAGGCCTTTGCTATCGCGTTTGCTTCGGCTACGACGAGCTGGCGGCGCGCGTCCAAATGCGCGATCCCGGTGCCAAATGAAAACGCTAACAAGAGCGCAAGTAGACCGAACACAGCGCCTTCGATGACACCTATTCCTGGTCTGTCTTTGTTCGGGTTTCTCAAGCCAACACGATAACCGATTTCGACGGCTACCGTAAAGATGAGAAAGAGCCCAGCCGTTGCGAGCACTGCTACGACGTAGGCGTTCATGAAGCGAGCTCTTTTTGGCTATTTAGATTCGCTCCCTTTGGTGTATCTCAACAAGATTAACACAAAGCGATAAGAGCTCTGCGTTGTCTAACGCATTTGAGAACACACGGCTGTTCAAACAGTGTTTGTAGGTT